>JBKPHE010000037.1:0-9181 GCA_046744485.1 Actinomycetota bacterium
ACACGGTCCCTACCACGGCCCGCCGGGATGTCCACCGGACGGCTCGACCCACTCGCTCGCTGCGCTCGCTCGCTAGGGCCGCTGCGCTTCGCCTCGCCTGCGACGCCGGTGGACACCCCCGTGGCGGGCCGTGGTCGCCGGGACCTACCGCCGACGCTTCCGGGGCCGCCGGCGGCCACCAGGATCGACGCCCCGGCGAAAGGGCCCGCTCTCATGGACGAGCTCGAGCGCCTGACCTTCCTCCCATGGCCCGACCCGCTCATCGACCCGTACGGCCAGCCGCCCGACGGTGACTGGAGCCGCCTGGCCTGGCTTCCGGTCATCGGGCCCAGCTCCTGGCTGGTGTGGGGAACCCCCACTGGCCAGCTGCGACGTGACTCCCAGGTGACCTGGGACCTGGGAGAGCTGGCGGTGACCCATGGCCTGGTCGGCGGCACCGGGCGCAGCAGCGTCATCCGGCGCACGATCGGTCGCCTGTGTCAGTTCCACATCCTGGCGCCGGTCAACGGCGCCGACCGGTACCTAGTGCGGATGACCGCCCCACCGCTGAGCCACCGGCAGCTGCGACGCCTTCCCGACTGGGTGGCCGAACTGCAGCGCCAGATGTTCTTCGAGACCACGCGCCGACAGACGGCGTAGCGGGCGCACGGGGCCGGCCACCGGGGTCGGGGGAAGCCGGGGGCCGCCCTCGCGCCGCGTCCATGACGGTTGCACCCGTCCATGCCATCCCTGACCGGCCTCCCGGCCACCGGCTTTGGCGCAGGACTCCCGTGGGACGTCCCATCTGAGCGTTCCCCGCCTCCCGGGGCGCTCCCGGGACGGCCTGTCCGCCGGGGCACCGCTCCAGCGGCTTCTCAGGTTCGCACCTGACAGGTGGTGGGCTCGGTTACTCGATGCGATCGAGGAAGGCGAGCACGCGTTGCACGACGAGCGTCGCGGCGGTCTCGTCGTAGGCGGGCAGGCTGCGGTCGGTGAACAGGTGTCGATCCCCGGGATACAGGAACACCTCTGCACCCTCGACCGTGTCGGCGAGCTCGCGGGCCACGTCGACGTCGCCCAACTCGTCGTCCTCCATCGTGTGGATCTGGAGCGGGACGCCCTGCGGCCACGGCCCGCCGAACTCGGAGGTCGGCGCGCTGGCGTGGAGCAGCACGGCACCCTTGGCACCGGGACGCGTCTGGGCCAGCATCTGCGCCGGCATGGCCCCGAGCGAGAACCCGGCGTAGACGACCTCGTTCGGCAACCCGTCGGCCGCGCGTACACCGCGCTCCTGCATGGTGTCGAAGCCGACCTCCCGGGCATAGCCAATGCCGTCGGCGAGCTCGGAGAAGGTCTTGCCGTCGTAGAGATCCGGGGCGTGAACGACGTGCCCGGCGGCGCGTAGCTCATCGGCAAAGGCGAGGCACCCTGTCGTCAGGCCTTGCGCATGATGAAGGAGCAGGAGCTCAGCCATGCGCGCGGCGCCGGGTCGTCTTCGGCAGGGTTGACGGGGTGGCGTCCCCGGGGTCGAGGAACCTGCGGTCGGGTGTCCGGACGTCTTGCCTCAGCATGAGCGCGACCCTATGTCACGCGGTCGGGCGCCTGCGCGATCACCGCCTCGCGGGTCGTGGCGGCGGTGCCCACCTGACGGCGGAGGTCGTCGAGCAGCCCCTGGCGTTCCTTCAGCCCGGTGCGGGTCGCGCCGCTGAGCGCCCACGGATGCAGCCGCTCCAGGGAATCCCCCAGCACCGCCGGTCCGACGGCCTCCCGGGCGACGGCCACGGCCCGCACCGGCCCGACCTGGAGGGTGGACGAGGCCAGCAGCTCGGCGACATCGGTGGCGAGGAGGAGAGACGACGCCGCCAGCTCGCTGAACCCGAAGTCGATCAGCCACACCGCACCATCGGACGCCAGGAAGACGTTGGCCAGGCGAAGGTCGCGATGGGCGATGCGGTGCTCCCGCAGGCGGCACACCTGCTCCCAGATCGCCGCGAGCACCGCGTCCGTGACCTCATCGGGCTCCAGCCGATCGAGGCTGCGACCCTCGATGGCCTCGTACGCGAGGACGAACGCGTTCGGGTCGGCGGTGGCGAACGCCACCAGCCGCGGCGTGCGGATGCCGAGGTCGCGCGCGGCCAGCGCCACCAGCGCCTCGTGCTCGACGCCGCGGCGGAGTGACGAGAAGGGGCGCTCGTCACCGAGGTCGCGGCGGTTCAGCCAGCGATAGACGCGGAACAGGAGGTCGGCGCTGCGCTGGTCCTCGGAGAGTGCCTTCACGAACAGCGGCCGCCCGTCGGCACCCGTGCCGAAGTAGGGCGTGGAACCTCGGGCATCGACGCTCGCCTGCTCCAGCCGAGCAAGCGGCACGCCGACGGCGGCCAGCCCCTCGGCCAGCGCGTCGCCGGAGGGATGCCGCCGCGGGCCACCGAGGAGGACCAGCACCCCCGCGCCGGCGACCCAGCCGACCAAGGCGTTGCGGAACGAGTCGAACGAGACGGGTGACGACAGGAACCGGGTCACGGTGACGCCGACGACGAGCAGCCACCCGATGCGCCGCCATCGCCGGCTCAGCCACGGCGCCGCGGCGGTCAGGACTGCGCTCACGACCGCCACCCCTGCGGCCGACGGGAAGCCGGCCGCGGTCAGCGGGCCAACCAGCTCGTTGTCGACATCGACGACCGCCGATCCGGAGTCCGGGGCGAAGGTGTCGAACAGGACCACGAGTCCCAGGGCGACGAACCCGGCCGCCGCGACGGTGACCAGCAGGCGCAGGCGCCCACGCCAGAGCGTGACCACGAGGCCGCCGCCAACGACGATGATGGCCAGCACGCGGGTGCCGACCACCACCGTTTGAACGATCCAGTGCGGCAGTGCGTCGAGCCCTCGAAGCAGCTCGGCTGCGAACGTCACCAGCGTGTCGCCGAACAGCGCCTGGCCGACGAGCAGCACCGCGAGGAGCGCACTCCCGACCGCCAGGCGCAGCACGTCGGAGGGCGACCGCTCCACCGAAGGCGAGGCTGCCTCGGCCAGGACCGTGCTGCGGTCGCCCGCTGATGACCCGTCCACGCGCAACACGATGTCAGAACCGGCGGCCTCTCGCGGGCCGGATCCGGCTCACTGGGCCCTCAGGGCGTCGGCCGCCTCCGCGTCGGCATCGACGAAGTCCTCGCCGTCGACGTCGATCTCGACACGGTCGAGGCGGCCCGTGAAGCGGAACGAACCCCGGTAGTCGCGGTCGGCCGGAGAGAAGTCCGTTGCCCACCCGACCGTGAGCCCGGCGCCGGTCAGCGAGAACCTGCTCCATGTCGCGCGCTCGATCGCGCCGGCGGCGATCTCCTCTCCGTCCACCAACAGCACCCCTCGGTGGGCGGCGCCGTCGGCGCCCGGCACGAACCGGAACGACAGGGCGTGGGCGCCGGGCCCCAGACGCTCACCGACCGAACCCTCGATGCGATACGCACGCCAGCCCGCCAGGTTGTGGACGTAGCACAGCCGGCCGTCGGCCAGGAGGTGGAACGACCAGCCCCCGAGGACCGAGCCCTGCACGGCCAGCACGCCGGTGACCGGGCCCCGCCCGTCGACCTCCACGTAGGCCGTGATCGAGTGGGGCCGGTTCTTCACGTTCGCCGCCACGTTCTCCGGCACGGGGGCCCGATCGGGCCGATACACGTACCGTCGGCGAGGCGGCACCGCCGGCGGCCGGCCGAAGACGAGCTCCGAGAAGGGCCGGTTGTCGAGGGGGAGGACCTGGTGGCGGGCCGCCTCGATCCACCACCGCTCCACGAGCGCCCGCAGGCGGTCGGGGTGCTCGGCGGCCAGGTCGTCGCACTCCGACGGGTCGGCCCGCAGGTCGTACAGCTCCCACGCGGCGCGGTCGAGGCCGGGCTCGTCGGACTGGATCGGGTGATAGGTGACCGCCTTCCAGCCCTCGTGGTAGAGGGCGCGGCACCCGAACATCTCGTAGTACTGGGTCGAGTGCCGCTCCGAAGCGCCGGCGTCGGCGAACGAATAGGCGAAGCTGGTCCCCTCGATCGGCTTCTGCTCGACGCCGCCGATCGTGGCTGGAGGGTCGATCCCGGCCACCTCCAGGACGGTGGGAACGATGTCGATGGCGTGCACGAACTGGGTGCGCACCTCCCCCCGAGCGCCGATCCCGGCGGGCCACCTGACGATGAGCGGATCGGCCACGCCCCCTTCGTGCGTCTCACGCTTCCAGCGCCGGAACGGGGTGTTGCCCGCCACCGTCCACCCCCACGGGTAGTTGTTGTGGATGCGGGGGCCGCCGATCTCCTCCAGGCGCTCCGCCGCTTCCTCCATGGTGCCGGGAACCATGTTCCATGCGCGGGCGTCGTTGAGCGAACCCACCGGACCGCCCTCCGAGGAGGCCCCGTTGTCGGACAGGACCAGCACCAGCGTGCGGTCAAGCTCGCCGGTCCGCTCAAGCCATCCCACCAGGCGGCCGACCTGAGCGTCGGTGTGGGACAGCATGCCTGCGAACGCCTCCATGTACCGGGCGTAGACCCGGCGCTCCGCGGGCGTGAGGTCGTCCCAGGCCGGCACCCAGCCGGGCCGGGGCGACAACGCGGCGTGGGCCGGCAGGAGCCCGCTGGCGATCTGGCGCCGCAGCGCTGCGTCCCGCCACCGGTCCCAGCCCGCGTCGAACCGGCCGCGGTAGCGATCGATCCACTCCCGGGGCGCCTGGTGGGGCGAGTGGCAGGCGCCGGTGGCGAGGTAGAGCAGCCAGGGCTTGTGCACGTCGACGTGGCGCAGGTCCTCCAGGTACTCGATGGCCCGGTCGACGAGGTCCTCGGTGAGGTGGTAGCCGTCCTCGTAGCTGTGCGGCGGGTCGACGAAGTGGTTGTCGTGCACCAGCGCCGGTACGAACTGGTGGGTCTCGCCCCCGAAGAACCCGTAGAACCGCTCGAAGCCCCGGCCCAGCGGCCAGCGATCGCGGCGGGCGCCGAGGTGGAGCTCCTCCTCGCGCGAGAGATGCCACTTGCCGACGGCGTAGGCCGCAAAGCCGGGGGGGGTGAGCATCTCGGGCAGCAACCCGCAGGAGCGGGGAATGCGGGCGTCGTAGCCCGGGAACCCGCTGGCGAGCTCCATGATCCGGCCCATCCCACACGTGTGGTGATTGCGCCCGGTGAGGACGCAGGCGCGTGTGGGGCTGCACAGGGCCGTGGTGTGGAAGTTGGCGTAGCGCACCCCCTCCGCGGCCAGGCGATCGAAGGTGGGGGTGGCGATGTCGGACCCGAAACAGCCGAACTGGGCGAACCCGACGTCGTCGAGGAGCACGACCAGCACGTTGGGTGCCCCCGGCGGAGGCGCAGGCTCGGGTGGCCACGACGGCTCGGACTCCCAGTGGTAGCGGCCGATCCTGCCCCTGAACTCGCCTGGATCCACTGTTCCAGTCCCCTCTCACTCGGCGCCGCGACCGCCGCCGACACCGGTCGACGGCCGAAAGCCTAGGAAGGTGGCCGGGCCTGGGTCGGGCGCCGTCCCGGGTCGGGCGCCGTCCCGGGTCGTGAGCCGCATGACACATCCGTTCCGTGTCAGCTGACGACCCATGCCGCCGTGAGATTCCCGATGATCGAGCGGTACGAAGCAAGGCGGCGAGTCGAGCAACAGGGAGGCGGACCGATGATGCCGTTCGGAGCCCTCGAAGTCATGGGCCGGGAGCGCCGCGAGGCGGAGATGGCCGCAGCGGAGAACCACCGGCTGACGCGACCGGCCCGGATGCGGGCCCGACGGGGGCTGGTCAACAAGGTGTCATCGTTGGCGCAGTCGATCCGCCGACCCAGCCTGCGCACCCGCCGACGCCCAGCCGACTGGGATCTGCCGGTCCCCAGCCCGGCGCGGCGCGCGACCTGACGCCACGGGAGCGTCAGCGGGCGTTGACCATCGCGTCGGCGGTCATGGCGAAGTAGTCGAGCAGACGGGCCTCCACCACCGGGTGGAGGCCACGCTCGACCACCAAGCTGTCGAGGGCTGCCCCCATGTGGCGCAGCCAGGCGTCGCGCTCGGGCTCCCCGATCACGAACGGCGCGTGGCGCATGCGCAACCGCGGGTGCCCCCGCTCGTCGGAGTAGGTGGTGGGACCGCCCCAGTACTGGCCGAGAAACAGGGCCAGGTGGCGCCGTGGGCCATCGAGGTCGTCGGGATAGAGCGGCCGCAGGAGGGGATCCATCGCCACCCGCCGGTAGAACCGCTCAACGAGGTCGTCGAAGAACGGTTGGCCGCCCAGTGCCTCGAAGACGTTCAGGACCGATGCCTCGCCACCCGCCTCGACCTCGCTCACGAGGCTTCCTCGCTGCGGTCGCGGCGGAAGCCGTGGCCGAAGAACCCGCCCCGGGGACGAGCATGGGCGTGGAAGTGGTCGGGGATGTTGCGCATGTTGTCGTCGACGTAGTGACCGTCGAACACCTCGCCGGCGACGTCGGCCAGCCTTCCCAGCATGTGCTCGAGGTCGGCGGCGGACGGATCGACCCCGTGCCAGCGCCAGACGACCATGGGCGTGGCGCAGATCTCGCAGTCGGCGATCCAGCACACCTCGTCCTCGTGGTACCAGGAGGTGATGCGTTCGGCCGCGCACAGGAGGCAGCCTTCGTGTCGCTCGCCGGGGGGCACGGCGGTCGAGCGTACAGGGGCGGGAAGCCGCCGCCTCACGCGCGACCGGCTGTCCGGGCGCCTCACAACCCCACCCCCGCGGTTGGGGCAGCGCACCGGCGTCGCTACCTTCGGATCGATGCCTTCGCGATCCGTCGGCACCGGCTACGTCATCGTCCCCGACGAGGGATCGGGGCCCGGCATCCTCATGCTCCACGCGTGGTGGGGACTCACCCCGTTCTTCAAGGGGCTCTGCGACCGGCTGGCCGACAACGGCTTCGTGGCGTTGGCTCCCGACCTGTACGGCGGCAGGACCACCCGCGATCCCCAAGAGGCCAAGGCCCTGCTCGCCAACGCCGACATCGATGCCACCCTCGATCTCGTGCGGTCGAGCCTCCTGACGCTCCGGGGCATGCCCGCCACCCCGGACGCCCCGGTGGGCGTGCTCGGGTTCTCCATGGGCGCATCGTGGGCACTGTGGCTGGCCGGGCGCATGCCCGAGCTGGTCGACGCGACCACCGTCTTCTACGGATCGCAGTCCATCGACATGGCGCCCGCCCGCTCGGCGTTCCTGGGACACTTCGCCGAGACCGACCCGTGGGTCGCGGACGACGAGCTGACGCTGCTCGAGTCGGAACTTCACGTCCTCGACAAGGACGTCACGTTCCACCGTTACCCGGGAACGGGCCACTGGTTCTTCGAGTCGGACCAGCCCGCCTACGACGAGGCCGCGGCCGAGCTGGCCTGGGATCGCACGCTGGCGTTCTTCCGCAGACACCTCACGCGCTGACTCAGCTCACCCGGCACTCGGCAATCGCCCGGTCGATGGCGGTCATCACCGCGGCCGGAGGCTCGGGCGACTGGTTGGCCTCGACGAGTTGTGGCAGGGGCACGGCGCGCACGAAACAGTCGGCCGCATCGAACGCCTCGTCGGCGTTCCCGGCCGTTCCGCCGGCGGCCACCATGACCTGCGCCCGCGTCGCCGGCAGGGTCAGGGCATCGACCGCCAGCCCCGACGGGTCGGCGCGGTTCCCCGGGTCACACGCGGACACGAGCGCCAGGTCGCCTTCGGACCGCACCGTGGCGGCGCCCGGCGGGCCGGCGGACACCCATGACTCGAACGCCTCGAGCAGCTCCTCACCGTCTCGGGCTGAATCTCCCTCGACCGCCAGGTCCATGCAGGTCGTCCCCCGGCGGTCGTAGACGACGTACGCGTCGCCGCCCCAACCGTCGGCGGCCGACAGTGCCACCAGGGGATCGATCCGCTCGCTGAGCAACAGGAAGAGCGGCAACGCCCCGAGGCTGTCGTCCTCGCCGATCTGCTCGCCCCCGATCGGCACGACCGGGGCGGACACCTCGTGCGCCGAGTCGCCGGCGAAGTACGACCGGGGATCGACCATGTGCTCGGTCGTCGCCGGCGGGTCCTCGAAGGCATCGTCGACCGCGTCGTTGCCGCCCTCGGCGGCGATCAGCTCGACGAGCGAGGGGCCGAGCGCGTAGGGCGCCCCCTGCATGGCCACCAGCACCCCAGGGATCGCCTCGAGCTGTTCCTGCGCGTCGCCCGACACCTGCCCGATCGCTTCCAGATAGCTCTCGCGCTCGTCGTCGGACAGCGAGAGGACGTACGCCTGCTGGATGCGGACGGCGTCGCCCTCGATGAGCGCCAGGTATCCGGAAAGCCGATGGCCGGTAGGAACGCCGTCGTCCAGCATCTCCTCGAGATCGAAGTGCTGGTCCTGGAGCACGTGGACGAGCTCGTGCGCCAGCGTGACCCGCATGTCGGTCGTCAGGTCGGTGCCACGCACGGTGATGCGTTCCCTGAGGGGGTCGTAGTAGGCGAGCGTCGCCGTGTCGGACAGCTCGTTCGACGACTCGAGCGGGTCGAAGTCGACCGGCACCACGCCCAGCGCGCGCAGCGGCGCGGTTCCGTCCTCGATCAGCCGCCGATCCTCGCGGGTGAGCTCCGACTCGTCGACGCGGGTCCGCTCGGAGTACTGCTCGGGGGACAGGAAGTCGACGGCAACAGGGTGGTCGAAGCGAAGTCCACGCTCGTCCTCGACGAAGGCGACCAGGTCGACCAGGCGCTGGTCCCACTCGTCGGGATGCGCCGCTCCCCCGTCGTCGGTGACGAGGTAGATCGCCCCGGCGGTCACTCCGAGGCACCCGACGACGGCGACGGTCGACAGCAGCCGCGATCGCCGTCGAGGGTGCAGCGGCGATGGCGGTGGCGGAGGAGAGGCCGGCGGCGGGGGTAGTGGGAACGGCAGCGGCGGAGGTGGCGGCAGCGGCGGAGGTGGCGGCAGCGCCGGAGGTGGCGGCAGCGCCGGAGGTGGAGGCGGCGGGCGGTCAGTCACCCGACATCGTCCAGGCCGATGCGCAGCTGGCGCACGAACGCCGCCGCCTCGTCGGGCCCCCCACCGTCGAGCAGCCGCCGCACGAGCGCGGACCCGACGATCACGCCGTCCGCCACCGCCGCCACCTCGGCGGCCTGCTCGGGAATGGACACGCCCACCCCGACCAGCACCGGCTTGTCGGTCACGGCCTTGAGCCGGGCCGCGATGTCAAGCGCGCTGCGCTGCAGCCGGTCACGCTCGCC
>JBKPHE010000151.1:0-7266 GCA_046744485.1 Actinomycetota bacterium
CGTGTCGGTCATGAGCGCAGCTCCTGACCGGTCGACCGCGCGAGCGCCTTACGGCGATCCGACGACGATGGGGTGCGGGGGCGCGGCCCCCGGGGATGCACGGTCATGGTTGGTTCACCGTAGTGGCACCTCGGCACGACCGGGCCGCTGCCTGCCCGCCTGTCGGGACCGGCCACGCGCGTCGATAGCCTGGCCGACAATGACCATCGACGTCACCGATACCACGTTCCAGACCGAGGTCCTCGACCGCTCGCAGACCACGCCGGTCGTGGTCGACCTGTGGGCGCCGTGGTGCGGCCCCTGCCACCAGCTCGGCCCGATCATCGAGAAGGTGGTGGACGAGACCGGGGGCAAGGTCTTCCTGGCCAAGGTCAACGTCGACGAGAACCCGCAGGTCTCGGCCGCGTTCCGGGTTCAGGGCATCCCTGCGGTGTACGCGGTCGCCGGCGGGAAGGTGGTCGACGGGTTCATCGGCGCCCAGGGCGAGGCCGCCGTGCGCGAGTTCGTGGACCGGTTGCTCCCCAGCGAGGCCGAGGAAGAGGTCGAGAAGCTCGTGGCCGCCGGCGACGAGGACTCGTTGCGGCAGGCGCTCGAGCACCAGCCCGACCACGCCGGTGCCATCGTGGCCTTGGCGGAACTGTTGGCCGGGCGGCGCGGTGACGGCGACATCGACGAGGCGCTCGCCCTGCTCGAACGCATCCCCGAGACACCGGAGACCCGGCGGGTGGCGGCGCTGGTGCGCACCGGCGGCGACGAGGCATCAACCGACGAGATCACCACGGAGCTGGATGCGCTGCTCGACCAGGTGAAAGCCGATGCGGACGCCCGGCAGCGCTATGTCGACCTCCTGGAGGTGCTGGGCAGCGACGACCCCCGCACCGCCGACTACCGCAAGCGCCTGACTGCCCGCCTGTACTGATCGGCGAGACCAGGCGAGCATCGGGCCCGGGGTCGGCGGCGTGCGGCTCGAGCGCCACGACGGCTATTGGCTGCTGGTCGGTCCCGCGGCACCGGGGGCGACGGCGACCACGCTGGGGCCGCTGATCCTCATGCGGCCCCGTGGTGTGGGGGACGCCCGGCTGCTGCGGCACGAGCTCGAGCACGTGCGCCAATGGCGCCGCTACGGCGTGGCCGGATTCCTGCGGCGTTACCTCGGCGCGTACCTCGGCTGCCGGGTGCGGGGCTACGGCCACAAGGCCGCGTACCGGCGCATCCCGTTCGAGATCGAGGCCGAGTGGCGCGCCCGCCGGGCGCCCCTCGAACGGGGGAACCCGCAACGGTAGGGAGCACGCCCCGCGCCGGCCGGCTCACCGCGAGCTAGTCTGCGACCTCCGGACTTCCCCTCCCGACGTCCTGCGCGCCCGGAGGGTTGCCATGTCCGTCCCGTCTCCCGAGCTACCGCGGCCCCTGCCGGCGCGCTCCTGGCGCGAGCAGTTGGCCGGACTGACCGAGTCGTTCGACGTGTCACCCCGGCGCATGTTGCTGGGCGCCGTCGCCCTGGCCTGCATCGGCATCGTCGGCTGGCGACTGCTGGCACCGCCGCCCCCGCCGGCCGAGATGCGCCTGCCGTTCGCGCAGCCCCAAGCGGCCGGCGACAGCGGGGTCGACCCGTCGTCCGATGCTGGCGGCGGTACTGAGAACACCGCGAGCACGACCACCGCCGTGGCCAGCGAGGTGGTCGTCCACGTGGCGGGCGCCGTCGTGTCTCCCGGGGTGCGACGCCTGCCGCTCGGCAGCCGTGTGATCGATGCCCTCGACGCCGCCGGCGGGGCCCTCCCGGGCGCCGACCTGCCCCGCATCAACCTGGCGGCGCCCCTGGTGGACGGGCAACAGGTCTACGTGCCCAAACCCGGTGAGCAACCGCCACTTGCGGCCGGCGCCGGGGTTTCAGGTGGGGCCGGGGCCGCGGGTGGTGTCGCCGGTGCGGCGGGCCCGGTCCCCGGCGCCGTCGTCAACCTCAACACCGCCACGGCCGAGCAACTGGACACGCTGCCCGGCGTGGGGCCGACGACGGCGGCGGCGATCATCGCCCACCGCGACCAGAACGGGCCCTTCACGTCGGTCGACCAACTGCTCGACGTGCGCGGCATCGGCGAGGCCAAGCTGGAACAGCTCCGCGACCTCGTCTCGGTGTGAGGGGCTCGCGTGGCCGATCGCTGGGCGGTTGCCCTCGCCATGGCGACGTTTGCGGGGTCGCTCGCCGCCGCGGATGGCCACGTGACGCGGGTGCCGCTGACCCTGGCGGGTGCGGTGCTCGTGCTGGGCCTGGCGACCCGCCGCCCGGGGGTCGTCTGCCTCGGCGGCGCCCTGCTGGCGGCCTCGCTGGGACAGCGGTCTCTCGCCGGGCTGGAGTCACCGCTCGACACCGGGCCGGTCACGGCCGAGGTGACCCTGGTGGCGGACCCGGTTCCGGACGGGCGGGGCGGGGTCGGCGTCGACGTCCGGCTCGATGGGCGCCGGCTGCGGGCGCACGCGCGGCTGGCGCCGGCTGCCGCGCTCGACGACCGGCTGGCCGGGGAGCGGGTGCTGGTGGTCGGCGAGGTCCGCCCGCCGGGCCCGACGGAATCGGTCCTGCGCTACCGGCACCTGGCCGGGCGGCTGGAGGTCGGCGCCGTGGTGGGCTGGCGGCCCGGCGGCGGCGTCACCCGTGTGGCCAACGGCCTGCGCCGCACGCTGGCGCAGGGCGGGGATGTCCTGTCCGACCGGCACGCCAGCCTGCTGGCGGGGCTGACGCTCGGCGACGATCGTGATCAGCCGGCCGACATGACCGATGCGTTTCGGGCCGCAGGCTTGACCCACATCCTCGCGGTGTCGGGCCAGAACGTGGCGTTCGTGATGATGCTGGTGGCGCCGGGACTGTCCCGGCTGCGGTTCGGGCCCCGGCTGGTGGTCACGCTGGCCGTGCTGGCCGGCTTCGCACTGGTGACGCGGTTCGAGCCGTCGGTGCTCCGCGCGACCGCCATGGCGGCCGTGGCCGCCACCGGCGCCGCCCTGGGCAGGCCGGCCTCGACGCTGCGGGTCCTGGCGCTGGGCGTCAGCGGCATCCTCCTGGTCGACCCGCTGCTGGCGACGTCCCTGGGCTTCCAGCTGTCGGTCGCGGGCGCCGCCGGGATCGTGGTGGGGGCGGCGCGGCTCGAACCGGCACTTCCCGGCCCGCGCTGGCTGGCGGCTCCCCTGTCGGTCACCTTGGCCGCCCAGTTGGCGGTGGCGCCCCTGTTGGTGGCCGCCTTCGGCGCCGTGCCCGTGGCGTCGCTGCCGGCCAACCTCCTGGCTCTGCCGGCCGCCGGGCCGGTCATGGTCTGGGGGCTCACCGGTGGACTGGTCGCAGGGATGGGCGGGGATGCGGTGGCCACGATCGTGCACCTCCCGACGAGGGCGCTCGTGGCCTGGATCGACGGCGTAGCCACCGCCGCGGCCCGCTGGCCGCTGGGCCAACTGCGGGCAGGTCACCTGGCGCTCCTGGCGGTCGCGGCAGCGGCGGCGGTGGTCGCCCGAGCCCTGGCGGGAGCTGACCCGGAGGGCGACGCCGAGACGCACCCCCAACGCCTCCTGCGCCGGTGCCTGAGCGTGGCGCTCGGGGCCGCAGCACTGGTGGTGGTTGCCGCCCTGGTGCACGCCGCGGCCACGGGCGGCGGGCCGGGTCGCATCGACGGCGAAGCCGTCGGTCCCGGTGCGCAGGTTTGGCAGGGCGGGGGAGCGGCGGCGCTGATCGTCGACGGACGCGCCCGCGCCGGGGCGGTGCTGGCGGGGCTGCGCGATCGGGGCGTGGCGCGCCTCGAGGTCGTCGTGCTCCGGACCGCCGCACAGGGTGCGGCCGACATGGCGGCCACGCTCCGGCGACGTTGGCCCGGCGTCGTGGTGCTCGGGCCGGCGGGCGCGGCGTCGGCGGCGCGCCGGGTCGAGGGCCTCGGGCCCGTGGCCGTCCCCACCGCGGGCTCCGTGATCGAGCTGGGCGGGCTCCGTCTGACCGTGACCGGAAGCGCCCCGGAGCGACTCGACGTTCGCATCGCGCTGGGGGAATCGGCGAGGCCGCCCCCTCCGTCCGGCCGATAGCTTCCCCACGATGATCGAGTCCGCCCCGCCGCCGGTGCCTCACGTCGACCTGGCGCTGACGCTGGGTGACACGACGTTCGACCTGCGGTGGCGGGCGCTGGTGGGGGCGGTGGTCGCAGCGCCGCGGTTCGGGCGGGAGAGCGAGGTCCTCGCCATCGTCCGCGCCGCCGGCCAGGCGGGTGCCGACATCGCCGTCACGTCGCTGCCACCACGGCTGGTCGGTCCCGCGACCCGCGCCGGCGGCATGCCCGTCGCCGCCAAGGTGTCGTCGCTCGAGGCGGCGAGGGCGGCCTCGGAGCTGGGGGCCGCCCTGGTCCTGGTGTCGGCGGACCTCGTCGAGGCGGTGGCCGACACCGGCGCGACCGTGGCGCTCTTGGTCGACGAGGTCGACGACATCGATCGTGCTTGGTCGGTGGTCGGGGACCGGCCGGTGCCGCTGGCGATCGATACCTCGTCGATGACGACGCGGGAGGAGGCGCTGGCGATCGAGTCCGTCGCCGTCCCCTTGGGGTGCCGGCTGCTGTGCACCAACGACCTCCGGCGCACGCGGCGGGTGGTCGAAACCGTCGCGGCCCTGCTGGCCGCGCAGCGCGGGCGGGCGGATCCGTGACGGCCGTCCGCTCGGACGCGCCGGTGTACCTGGTCCGGGGCGACGACGATGTGATCCTGCGGGACGCCACCCGCGAGCTGATCCACCGGCTTCTCGGGGACATCGACGCCGGCTTGGCCGTGGACGAGATCGGTCGCGAACGGTTCCAGCCCACCGACGGATCCGAGCCCAGCATCGCCCCGTTGGTCCAGGCGGCCCAGACTCCGCCGTTCCTGACGGACCGCCGGGTCGTCGTGGGGCGCGACCTCGAGGTGTTCACCCGCGGCGAGCAGGTGGCGCCGCTCGTCGCCTACATCGAGGACCCGCTGCCGACGACGTCACTGGTGCTGGTGTGGGCACAGGGCCGCGTCCCCCGCTCGCTGACCGAGGCGGTGAAGGCGCATGGAGGCGAGCACGTCGACACCAGCCCGGGCCGCAAGATCGCCGCATGGGTCGACGAGCAGCTGCGCGACGCTCGACTGCAGGTGGACAAGGCCGGCACCGACCGGCTCGTGGGCTGGCTGGGCGACGATCCCCAGCGGCTGGTCGGGCTGATCGCCACGCTCGTAGGGGCCTTCGGCGAGGGGGCCCGGGTCGGGCTCGACGACATCGAGCCGTTCCTGGGGGAGGGCGGCGGCGTCCCCCCGTGGGAGCTCACCGACGCCCTGGATCGTGGCGACATAGCCACCGCGCTCGCCAAGCTGCGGCGCATGCTGGACGGCGGCGGCCGTCACCCCCTGGTGGTGATGGCCACGCTGCACGGGCACTACGCCCGCATGCTGCAGCTCGATGGGGCGCCGGTCCGGGGCGAGAGGGACGCAGCGCAGCTCCTCGGCCTCCGGGGATCCACGTTCCCGGCCCGCAAGGCGATGCAACAGGCGCGACGGCTGGGTCACGAGCGCATCGTGGACGCCATCTCGCTGCTGGCCGCGGCCGACCTCGACCTACGGGGCGCCAAGGCCTGGCCCGAAGACCTCGTCCTCGAAGTGTTGGTCGCGCGCTTGGCGCGACTGGCGCGCTAGAGCCCGGTCAGTCGTCCGCGGCCTCGCCGGCCGCTTCGTTGACCCGGGCCTGGAGGCGGGCCTTGCGCCGGGCTGCCTGGTTCTTGTGGATCACACCCTTGGCCGCCGCCGTGTCGATGCGCTTGACTGCGTCGCGCAGCTTCGCGTCGGCGTCTTCATCGGCAGCCTCAGCGGCGGCGACGGCCGCCTTCGCACGGGTCTTGACCTCGGAGCGCACGGCCTTGTTGCGCTCGTGGCGCACCAGGTTCTGGCGGTTGCGCTTGATCTGGCTCTTGATGTTCGCCACGGACGGACCTGCTCCCTCGGGACCCAAATAGCCGGGACAGGCTAGCGGCGGCGCCAGCGGATTGTCACACCCGTGGGCCTGTCTGACGCGCCGCTACCATTCGACGGCCCCCTATGGACCGCTCGCGCATCCGCAACGTCTCCGTCATCGCCCACATCGACCACGGCAAGTCGACGCTGGCCGACCGCTTGCTGGAGCTCAGCGGTGCGGTCGATCCCCGGGACATGCGCGTCCAGTACCTGGACTCGATGGAGCTCGAGCGCGAGCGGGGCATCACCATCAAGCTCCAGTCGGTGCGCCTCGGCTACCGCGACTACGTGATCGACCTCATCGACACGCCGGGCCATGTCGACTTCGGCTACGAGGTGTCACGGTCGCTGGCGGCCTGCGAGGGCGTGATCCTGCTGGTCGACGCCGCCCAGGGGATCGAGGCGCAGACCCTGGCCAACTCGTACCAGGCGCTCGAGCACGACCTCGAGATCGTCGCCGCCCTCAACAAGATCGACCTGCCCGCCGCCGACCCCGACCGCTATGCCGCCGAGATCGAGAAGGTGCTGGGCATTCCGGCCGACCAGATCCTGCGCATCAGCGCCAAGACCGGCGAGGGGGTGCCCGAGCTGCTCGATGCCGTGATCGAGAGGGTGCCGCCACCCACCGGCGACCCCGACGCGCCGCTCCAGGCCCTGATCTTCGACTCCCACTACGACGCCTACCGGGGCGTCGTCTCGTCCGTCCGGGTGGTCAACGGCAACCTCACGACCGGCAGCCGCCTACGGTTCATGCAGGCGGGCACGGTCCACGACGCCGACGAGGTCGGTGTCCGCACGCCCGCCAACACGCCGGTGGCGTCGCTCGGCCCGGGCGAGACCGGCTACCTCATCGCGGGCATCAAGGACGTGGCCGAGGCCCGGTCCGGCGAGACGGTCACCGAGACGGCCCGCCCCGCCGCCGAGCCGCTGGCGGGCTACCGCGATCCCAAGCCCATGGTGTTCTGCGGGCTCTATCCCATCGACGGCGACCAGTTCTCCGACCTCCGGGACTCGCTCGAGAAGCTGCGCCTCAACGACGCCAGCTTCACGTACGAGCCCGAGACGTCGGGGGCTCTGGGGTTCGGATTCCGCTGCGGCTTTTTGGGCCTCCTGCACATGGAGATCGTCCGGGAGCGCCTCGAGCGTGAGTTCGACCTGACCCTCATCGCCACGGCCCCGTCGGTCGCCTACCAGGTGCACCGGACCGACGGCATCGTCATCGAGGTCGACAACCCGTCCGCCATGCCGCCGGCCCAGGAGATCGACCACATCGAGGAGCCGTTCCTC
>JBKPHE010000040.1:0-8198 GCA_046744485.1 Actinomycetota bacterium
GGCAAGCGGTACCTGGTGGCACCCCGGGGCGAGGCGCAGTGGGTGCGCAACCTGCGAGCAGCCGGGACGGGACAGCTCCGGGTGGGCAAGCGGGTCGAGGCGTTCCGCGCCCGCGAGCTGGATGCCGACGAGAAGGTCCCCGTGCTGCGTGCCTACCTGAAGCGCTGGAAGCTCGAGATCGGCGTGTTCTTCGAGGGCACCGGGCCCGATTCCAGCGACGACGAGCTGCGTGTGATCGCGCCGCGCCACCCTGCCTTCGAGGTTCTGGCGCCGGTGTGACGTCCCGTCCGGCGCGCCGAGGCGGCTACGAACCGCCCTCGACCTGATCGCCCTCGTTGAAGAAGAAGGCGCCCTTCATGCCCTGGTCCCCGTGGAACCGGCAGTGGAACTCGACCGCGCCTTCCTCGGGCAGGGTGATGGTCACCGACGACGAGTCGCCACCGCTCAGCTCCTCGTCGACGCCGAGCGCGTCGCTCGTGAACGTGTGCGTGGCGCTGCCTTCGTTGACGAGCTCGACCGTCACCTCCTCGCCCGGCGTACCCCGGGCGAACGTGGGGGCGAAGTAGTTGTCGTCCAGCTCGAGCTCCAGCTCGTCGTTCTCGATCTCCCCCACACCGTGATCGCTGACGGTGCCCTCGAGCGATACCGGCGGCTGCCCGCTGGCAGTGCCGCTGGCAGACCCCGATCCCGATCCGGATCCCGATTCCGCTCCGGACTCGCGGACGTCGGCGCCATCGTCGTCACCACATGACGCCAGCACCAGCACGAGCGCGACCAACGGCGCGACAAGACAGCTGATCTTCCTCATCGGCAGGGTCTACCACCCGGCGCCAGAATCGGTTTTTCCGAGAAGTCGACCGGGGACACTCCGGACGCAGGTCCACAACTTCTGGGACCGCGGACTCCTCGACGTGGCGCTGGCTCCAAACTTCCCGACCAACCCGTGGGTCTACGTCCTCAACACGTTCGATGCGGCCATCGGAGGGACGGCGCCGCGGTGCGGATCGGTCGGTGGCACCGACGGCTGCCCGACGCCGCCCGGCGCAACCGACGACGGCTGCATGGTCGCGGGCCGCCTGTCGCGGCTGCAGGCATCTGGCAACGTCGCCGTGGGCGCCGAGCAGGTGCTGGTCGAAGGTTGGCGCCAGCAGTACCCGAGCCACTCCATCGGGAGCCTCGCGTTCGGTGCGGACGGGGCGCTCTACGTGAGCGGCGGGGACGGCGCCAGCTTCAACTTCGTCAAACCGTCGATCTCACGTTCGGGTCGAACCCGGCGGGGCTGACGCTGGCGGTCGGATCGACCAGCCAACCGGCGCCGTTCACGCGCACCGCCGATCCTCGGCTCCACGCGGTCCATCAGCGCGCCGTCCCCACAAGCGATCGGCGGGACGGCACACGGGTTCGTCGGCTGGTCGGACGGGGCGCCCAGACGCACCACATCGTGGCGAACGCGGCGGGCACGTACGCCGCGACCTACGAGGCCCAGCCGCCGGGTGGGCCCGTCATCTCGCAGGTCGCCGGCCGGCCCGGTCCGGGGCGGGTGACGATCACCTGCAGCACGGACGTCCCGGCCGACAGCCAGGTGCAGTACGGGCGGACCACGGCCTACGGCAGTACGACCTTCCTCGACCGCACGCTGGTCACGAGTCACTCGGTGACCATCACCGGCCCCACCCGCAAGGCGCACTACTTCTTCCAGGTGTTGAGCCGAGACGCCGTCGGGAATCTGTCGTCCGCCACCGGGAGCTTCAGCACCAAGTAGGGGGCTGAGGCCGGAACCGAGCGCGCGTCCGGCGGGAGATTTCGGCCGAGCCGTCACCTGCCGGACGTTCGCGGCGATCACGCCGGTGAGCTCATGGGGCAGCGAGACCGGTTCGACGGCCAGTTCGACGCGGTGCTGATCGCGGCGCGGG
The DNA here is from genome assembly GCA_046744485.1 of Actinomycetota bacterium. Lineage (GTDB taxonomy): Bacteria > Actinomycetota > Acidimicrobiia > Acidimicrobiales > VFJN01 > DASQUK01. The sequence goes on from JBKPHE010000040.1 coordinate 1,914, forward strand.
ACGGCGCGCCGTGGGCGCTGGAACGCATGTTCACCGCGCTCGCGCCCGCGGTTACCGGTTATCTGCGAGTGCAGGGCAGCGTCGAGCCCGAAGACCTGACCAGCGAGGTCTTCGTCGCCATTCTCCGCAACCTGTGCAACTTCCAAGGTGACGAGGCGGGCTTTCGGTCGTGGGTCTTCACGATCGCCCACCGCCGGTTGCTGGACGAGCGCCGGCGACGGGCCCGCCGACCACCACCCGAGCCGCTGGCCGACACAGCGGACGCGTTGGCCGAGTCCCCGGCGGCCGACGACGTCGAAGGCGCGATCGAACGGTCGCTGGGCGCCGAGCGTGTGCGGGCGCTGTGCGAGCGGCTGGTGCCAGATCAGCGTGACGTGTTGTTGCTGCGACTGCTGGGTGATCTCAGCATCGAACAGATCGCCGGGACGCTGGGAAAGTCCAAGGGCGCGGTCAAGGCCCTGCAACGACGGGGCCTGGCGGCCGTGGGCCGGCTGCTGGAACGCGAGGGTGTACCCCTTTGACCACGTCCGGCGATCACGGTCGTGAGATGTCGCTCACCTGGCTGCTTGATGACGAAACGAGCGAGGCGATCATGCGGTGCGACGAAGTCGACCGCAGCCTCGAGCATCTGGCGGTCTTTGCCAAGCAGGTCCGGGACCTGGGCGACGGGCCATCACCCCCGGCCTCGCCGGCGCTGCAGGCGCTGATCGCCTCGGGCGGCAGGCAGGGATGCGGTGCAACCGGGAGGAACCGCATGTTCGCAGATCAAACCATGACCGCCACCGGCCGGATCGCAGGCATTGGATTCGCGGCCAAGCTGGGTTTGGGCACGGCCGCCGCCGCCCTCAGCATGGCAGGCGCCGCCGCAGCCGGAGTACTGCCAGACCAAGCCAATGACGCCGTACGTCACGCCGTCGAGGCCGTTACCCCGGTCGAGTTCACCGAACCAGACGAGGATCCCACCAACTTCGGCGACCGGGTCTCCAAGGATGCCACCGGTGCCAGTGACGGCCAGCACGGTGTCGACGGTGGCACGATCTCCGACGAAGCACCCGGAGCGGTCCACAGACCAGCCGATGCCGGCGAGCCCGCGGACACGGGGCTGGACCGCGCGGGGGAGACCCCCGCCGCACCCCATCTGCCCGAAGACGTTCCGGCTCCCCAGGCCGACGGGTCCAGCGGGGCCCCCGAGGCGCCACCGGCCGATCCGGCCTCGGCGGCCAACGGCGGCACATCCGGCGACCACGCTCCAGAGGACGTGCCGCAGGAACCGCCCGACGTGCGCAACTAGAGCCGACGAAGCTCAGCCCACCACACAGCACCCTGCCGGCCACCGGCACACAGATTGACAAGTGTCACCCGCCCGGCCCGGTAGCGTTTCCGTGGCAGCCCCACCAGCGCACAGCGCGGTGGGAACCCGCTGGGGGAGCGCGACCATGAGTGATTCACACGCCAACTGGTGGATGGACGCCAGCTGTCGGTGGCATCAGGGTGCCCCTCCGCCCGATTGGTGGCAGGCGCGCGACGGCCGCTGGCGGCCTCCCGCCGCCGACGACACGACGGAGGAGCTGACGGCCAGTCCACCCGTGGGCGGCGCACACCTCGCGAGCAGGGGCCCGGGGGCGAACCTCTGGCAGACCTATCGGGCGTGGCCGCGCTGGGCGCGCCTCGCGGGTCCGATCGTGGCCTCCCTCCTCGTCATCGCAGTGCTCGGGGCTGCGGCCACCGAGGGTCTTCGGGACGGCGATCGGGAGACTACGGCGACCGACCGAGCTACCACCACGGAACCAGCGACCACTACCACGTCGCCCAATGCCGTGACGCCGGCACCGACAGCCGGCGCGACCGCGACACCCTCTTCGGTCCCCGTCGCCACCACGGATCGACATCAGCCCGACACCGCCCCGACCACGGTCACGACGGGCTCACCCCGTCCGCCGACCACGGCCGACCCGCCGACCAACGACATTCGCCCGGCTGCGCCCTGTTCACCCGAGGGCGCGACGGCGGTCACCGCCGACGGGACGCCGATGGTCTGCACTCTGCAAAAGTGTCACGGCGCCCCGTTCAGCGAGCCTCGATGGCGACGAGCTAGCTGCTGACGTCCGTCACCCGGCTGAACCCACCACCGGCTCGAAGGGGGCCGGGTTCGGTCCGGCCCCCTTCTGCCCATTCCCCATTCGGTTGGCTGTGACCGGCACGACCACCACGTCGGAGACCCGCCGGGCGCCAAGAGCGTCGGTGTCGCCGTCGTAAAGGCCACATCGACGGTCTTCGGCGTCCACTGGCAACGGCTTGGGGTCGTCAGTCGTCACGGGAGGCAAAGGACCGGGGTGCGCCCCTGCACGCCCCTCCGACGATCTCTCTTGCGTCGGAGAGGCGATGCATCACGCAACCCGGATACTGGTGGTGGACAACGAGGCGGCCGAGCGGAGCCACCTTGCCGGTGCGTTGCGCGCGATCGGCTACGAGACGGCGGTCTGCTCGACCGCCGCCGACGCAATCCGCACTTCGGCGTCATTTCGGCCGGACCTCGTGCTATTGGAGATGTTGCTGCGAGGTCAGGTCGACGGCACCGCCTTGGCTCGCCACTTGCGGGCCGAACGCAACCCGCTGTTGATGTTCGTCACCCGCGACGGCAGCGTTGGCGGCCGGCTGGCGGCATTCGAGGCCGGCGCCGACGACTACGTGGTCAAGCCCTACCTGATCGACGAGCTGCTGGCCCGCGTGCGCGCCCTGCTTCGACGGACGGGTCGGCTCGCGTCCCAGGTCAGCCAGGTCGGGCGGCTCGTGGTCGACGAGCCGGCTCATCGCGTGATGGTGGGCGAGACCACCGTGGACCTCGGTCCGACGGACTTTGCCCTTCTTGCGGTCCTTGCCCGGCACGCCGGGCAGGTGCTGTCGAAGTCCCGACTGCTCGAGCTGGTTTGGGGCTACGAGGCGGTCGACGAGAACCTGGTCGAGGTGCACGTGAGCATCCTGCGCCGACGGCTGGGCAACGAGGCCGCCGACCTGATCCACACTGTTCGCGGCGTTGGTTACGTTCTGCGCGATACCCATCCTGTCGAGCTTCAGGATCCGTAAAGGTTGAGGGCGTAGACATCCCCGGTTCGGGCGGGAGCGAACCATCCGGGGGTCGGGCAGACCCGACCCCCGGATCCGCGCCCTGGCTAATGCGACGGTCGTATCATCGGCGTTGTCCGAGGCTCGCGGGACGGCACTGCGTTGAGGCGGCGCTTCCTGGGCGTTCGAACCCAGGCGGGTTGTGTCGTGCCGCAAGCTTCGACCGGGCGAGAGGCGGCATGGCGCGATGGCCATCGAGCGACGGGACAGCTTCGACGGCGGATTCGACGTCGTGTTGACTGCGGCTCGGGCGGGTGCGCCGTGGGCACTGGAGCGGATCTATGAGGAGCTGTCGCCGGCCGTCGCCGGGCTGTTCCGCGCCCAAAGGATCGACGATCCGGACGATCTGACGAGCGAGGTCTTTGTGGGTGTACTCCGAAACCTCGCCTGGTTCGACGGCGACGCGAAGAGCTTTCGCTCGTGGGTGTTCACGATCGCATACCGGCGGCTGGCCGACGAGCGACGGCGGGGCGCACGCAGGCCGGCACCCCTACCATTGGCCGCCCGACCCGAGCCGGCCGCACCCGACGACGTGCACGGCGAGGTCGAGCGATCGCTCGCTGCCGAACGGGTGCGCGCCCTGTGCGACCGCCTCGTGCCGTCCCAGCGGGACGTGCTGCTGCTCAGGGTGTTCGGGGACCTGACCGTTGATCAGGTGGCCGGGGTGATCGGCAAGTCGCGGGGCGCCGTCAAGGCGTTGCAGCGACGCGGGTACGCCACCATCGCCCTCCTCCTCGAGCAGGAGGGCGTGACCCTTTGACGCCCCGCGACGATCGCTTCCCCAACATGCTCTCGAGCGCCCAGTTCGACACCGCCATCGAGCGGGTGCTGCGCGGTGACGCGGTCGGCGACGACGTCGCGTCCCTCGTCGGATTCGTCGATGACATGCGGGTGATGGCCCACCGACCGCCCCCGCCGCCCTCGCCGGAGCTCGCCGCACTGCTCGGCGGCGCCGACGCCGGCTGGGACGCACCGGCGAACGTGGCGACCTTGCCGCCGCGCACACGCACGGACTTGCAGCAACGATCGACGCAACCGCGGCCGAGGCGGTCACGCGCCGCCGGGCTGAGGGTGCGCGTCGCAGCACTGGGCGTCGCCGGCAAGGCGGCGCTGGTGCTCGCCCTTGCCACCGCCAGCGCCGCCGGTGCCGCTGCCGGGATCCTCCCTGAGCCTGCGACCCACTTCCTGCGACGAGCCATCGAGCTGGTCACACCGTTCGAACTGCCGGACGATGCCAGCGCGCGGCACCACGGCGGCGCCGACCCGGACGGCAGGACGGCCCAGGTTGCCGAGCGGGACGAGGCCGCCGTGCCGTCATCCGGTCCGCGACCGGCGGCGCCGGTCCGGGATCCGGGTGCGGCCGACATTCGGACGCAGGACCCGGAGGCCGGAGCCGACGAAGGCGCTGGACCCCTACCGACCTCGACGGACGGAACCTCGGGGTGGATCGGTACCTATTCGGAGGGAGATACCTCAGCGGGGCAGCCGGTCGGCCCGGCCGCCCAGCCCGCACCCAAGAACGGCGACGTCCCGCCCGGCCATTCGCCCTCGGGCACCTCCCAGCCCGGCGGTTCAGGCGCCGGCGGCACACCGCTCATGGACCACGGCGCCACGCAGGCTCGTCCGAGCCCGCCGGTGCCAACGGGTCCGCCGTCGCAACGGGGGTCGTCGAGCGGATCGCCCTCGAGCCCCTCCCGCGAGGGACGTCACCACCGACCGCGACCCGGCCATGGGCCGGGAGAGGGTTCGTCCGGCGGAGCGTCACCCAGCGGGCCGCGCCAGGCACCGCCAGTTGACCCGTCCCCCGGCGGCGGCCCGGATCGTGGCCAGTGCGGTAAGCCCGGCCCGATCGGGTCTCCCCCTGCCGACTGCGGCCCAGACCGCCCGCACCGAAGCGGTCCGCCGGAGACAGGCGGCGAGGCGGTGCACCACTCGGACGGACCGCCCGGCGGCCATACGGGACCGGTCCCGCCCGCCGGTGGGCCGGCGCCGGAGGCGCCGCCGTCGTCGCCTTGACCGAGTTCGCGCTGAACGATCGTGCAGACGTAGGTGCCCACCGGCACGCGTTGCCGATCGCGCCGGAGGCGCCGCTCGCCCAGCGACTAGCGACCACAGATCGCCAGCGCACTAGATCGTCGGTGCCGCAAATCATGCCGCGACGGCGGCGGACGACTCGTCAGACTCGTGCCGTGTGGAAGGCTGACATCACCGCCGAGCTGGTCGGGGCCCTCATCGCCTCCCAGTTCCCTGAGTGGTCGAGCCTGCCCGTGAGACCTGTCGAGATCGACGGGTGGGACAACACGACCTTTCGTCTCGGCTCGTCGATGTCGGTTCGCCTACCGAGCGCCGACGCCTACGTCGCTCAGATCGACAAGGAGCAACGCTGGCTGCCGGTGCTCGCGCCCCAGCTGCCCCTACCGGTCCCTGTTCCGCTCGCGCGGGGCGAGCCGAGTTCAGCGTTTCCCCGTCCGTGGTCGGTGTACCGGTGGATCGACGGGGAACTGCTGACCATGGATCGTGTCGACGACCCGAAGGTCCTCGCATTGGACCTCGCGGCGTTCCTCGCAGCGCTCTACGCGTGTGAGCCCCCAGGACCCGCGCCCGGACCGCACTCCTTCTCGAGGGGCGCTCCGGTGGCGACCTGGGACGAGCAGACTCGAGCGAACCTCGACGCGCTACGCGACGTGGTCGACACGTCGGCCGCCCTTGACGTGTGGGAGGCCGCGCTCGCTGCCGTTCACGACGCATCCCCGGTCTGCGTCCACGGCGATGTGACCGGCGCCAACCTGCTCGTACGGAATGGGCGCTTGGCCGGTGTCATCGACTTCGGATGTTCCGCCTTCGGCGACCCGGCCTGCGACCTCACGATCGCGTGGACGTTCCTCTCCGGCGACAGCCGAGCGCGTTTCAGGGCGTCCGTACCGGTCGAGCCCTCCGCGTGGGTACGCGGGCGAGGCTGGGCCCTCTGGAAGGCGCTCAACCATGTCGCCGCCGACCAAGCCAATCCTGGCGAGGGACAGCGATTGGACCGCCGCGTCGGCTGGCGGTTCAGCGCCCGCGACGTCGTCTCCGAACTGATCGACGACCACCATCGCTGGTCGCCGTAGCCCCATGCGCTGCGCCTTGGCACGGCGAGGAGACCTCGCTAGCCGAAGCCACAAC
>JBKPHE010000136.1:0-9290 GCA_046744485.1 Actinomycetota bacterium
CGGGACGGGCGGGAGCCGGGCGATCAGGGCCTGCAGCAGCAGCGTCTCGTTGGGGTAGCGGATCAGGGCCAGCCCGGCGGCGTCGATGCGGGCCAACGCGTCGACCAGACGGGCCGACGAGGGGCCCGGCCCACCGGCGACCAGCGCGTCGCGGTAGGCGGCGGCGAGGGTGGCGAGCCCGAAGCGCAGCTCCGCCATGCGGAACCGGCGAACCTCACGGCGGTGGCGCGTCTCCGTCTCACGCTTCCCGGCGCCCCGCAGCCCGAACTGGGCGACCTGGGCCTCGACGGCGGCCGCCTCGTCGGCCTGGCGCTGCTCCAGCGGGACCAGCGCCTCTCCGATCATGGCCTGCAGCTCCGCGACGATCTGGGCGGCGCGGGCGCCGGTGCCGTCGACCCGGCGCGGCACCTCCCGCCACGCCCGGTGCCTCAGGGCCAGGCGGTCGTCGGTCGCAAGGGTCCGGGCGCGGTCCATGTCGCCAGACGACGCGGAGGCCGCCGCTGCCGCCCGCTCGGACTCGACACCCTCCAACATCAACCGCTCGGCGATGGCCGCCGGCGCCAAGGGACACACCTCGATGCGCACGCACCGGCTGGCGATCGTCACCAGTTCGGGGACCACTTCCGTAGCCAGCAGCACGAACACCGTCGATGCCGGCGGCTCCTCGATGATCTTGAGCAGATAGCCGGCGGCTTCGTCCTCCATGAGCTCGCAGCCCAGGGCGACGACCACCTTCCGGCCGCCCTCGACCGGTGCCAGCGTGGCGTGCCGCACCATGCGCTCGGCCTCGCCCTTGCGGAAGGTCAGGCCCTCGGGCTCGATGATGCGTAGGTCGGGATGCTGCTCCGCCAGCGCCAAGCGCACGTGGCGCTCGCGGTCGCGGTCGGTGGCGTCCGGTGCGGCCAGGACCTGGCCGGCGAAGCCCCGGGCGAGCGCCCGCTTGCCGGAGCCCGGCGGGCCGACCAGCAGGTAGGCGTGGACCGGTGCCCGTGCCGCCGCCTCGAGCTGGCGGATGGCTGCGGCCTGGTCGACGACGTCCCGCCACGGGTGGATGTCACGTGCTGGGGCCGTCGGCGAGGTCATGGGTTCCACCAGTCCAGGGCTGAGGTCATGGGTTCCGGATCCGGAACCTATGACCTCGGGCGGGCCGACATGGAACCTATGGCCTCGGGTCGGAAGGCCCACCGCCGCCGCTGTCCCCACCGGTCCCGCCGGCCGCCAGCTCGGGGCAGCGGGTGATCACGCACTTCCATACCACCGCCTCGACGTCGTCGGCCGGCGCCGTGCCGTCCACCACGACCCAGTGGGCCGGATCCGCCGCCGCCAACGCCCGGTATCCCCGCATCACCCGCTCGTGGAAGCCGTCGCCCGCGGCCTCGACGCGGTCCGGTTCCGGATCGGCGCGCCCGGCGGCGCGTGTCGACCCCAACTCCCGGGGAACGTCGAGCAGCACCACCACGTCGGGCGCCAGGCCGCCGGCCGCCCAGTTGGACAGCCGGCGCAGGTCGTCAACCGGCAGCCCCCGCCCGAATCCCTGGTACGCCAGCGTCGAACCGATGTAGCGGTCGGAGACCACGTGCCGGCCGGCCGCCAGCGCCGGGCGAACCACCTCGGCCACGTGCTGCGCCCTGTCGGCGGCCATGAGGAGCGCCTCGGCCCGGTCGTCGAGCCCGGTTGTGCGGGCGTCGAGCAGGATCGTCCGCAACGCCGCACCTATGGCCGTGCCTCCGGGCTCCCGCGTCAGCACCGCGCTGAGTCGGTCGGACAGGCGGGCAGCCTGGGTCGACTTGCCGCTGCCCTCGCCACCCTCGAACACGATGAAGCGGGCAGCGGGCGTCGCCGGCGAGCTCATGCCACTGACCTCTCCCGGGCGCGAATCCGCCGCTCTGCGCCCGCCGTCGAGGCGGAACGCAGACCGCCCAGTGCTGCCGCCGACAGGGCACCGGCCACCAACATGATGACGCCGGCGAGCCACAACGTCAGCCGCACGCCGGGCACCGCGACATCGATGCCCACGTCAATCTGGCCCCCGACCAGCCGGTTCGACACGCCGTCGAGCACGTCGGCCAGCAACGGCCCCACGGCCATCGCCAGCAGCACGCAGAGCCGCACCAACGTGTAGAGGGCCGAGAAGATGCGGCCCCGCAGCTCGTCCTCGACGTTCTGGTGGAGCAACGTGAACCCCAACACGTAGACGCTGCCGGCGAAGATGCCCATGATCGCCACCCACATGGCCGACAGGACGAGCGTCGACATGGAGACGCCGACGATCAACGCCACGCCCGCACAGAACAGCGACAGCACGAACGTCCGAGCCTTGGGCAGCCGTGCCTGCAGCGCCGACACGCCGACGACGCCGGCGCCGGTGCCGACGCCGAGGGCGAAGACGAACACGCCGACCCCGCCCGGGCCTTCGTGGAGCACCTGCTCGGAGAACGTCTGACCCAGCGGGATCAGCATGCCCCCGCCGATGAGCCCACACGCCAGGCCCACGTTGACCGCCCGCACCACCGGCGTGATGAACGCGTAGTGCCAGCCCTCCTTGATCTCCTGGAAGACCTGGCCGAGATCGATCGGGGCGCGGTCGTCATGGGTGCGGATGTGGTCACGGGGGATCGCCAGCCGATAGATGATCAGCGCGGCGGCCAGGTAGCAGACGACGTTGGCATAGAACGCCACCGCCTCCTGGCTGGTGCGCAGGGAGTCGAAGGCCTGGATGCCGCCGAGCCACTCGGCCACCTGCGCCAGCAGGGCGAACAGGCCGGCCGCCAGAGGGAACGTGCCGTAGGCGGCGGCCAGCCCGAGCGAGTTGGCGGTCGCCAGCTTGTCGACGGGCACCACGTTGGGGACCGTCGCCTCCTTGGCCGGCGAGAAGAACAGCGTGGCCAGCTCGAGCACCAGCGAGGCGAACACGAGGCCGATGACCGAATCCACGAACGGCAGCGACGCCACCACCAGCGCCCGTACCAGCATCGACGCGACCATCACCTGCTTGCGGTCCATCCGGTCGATGAGCACCCCTGCGCCCGCCGACAGGAAGAACCCGGGCACGATGCGGGCGGCCATCACCAGGCCCACCGAGGCCCCCGGGGCGCCGGAGCCCAGGCGGTTGGCGAGGATCAGGATGGCCAGGAAGCCGAGCCAGTCGCCCAGCGACGACAGCGCCTGAGCCAGCCACAGCTGGAAGAAGGTGGGTGTGCCGAAGATGCGCTCGATGAACGAGGCGCCCTCGCGGGGATGGCCGTGGAGGGCGCGCAGTGCCCCGACGACCTCGGACGGATCGTCCACGTCGTGGTCGAGCACCTCCATCACCCAAAACGCTAGAGCGCCGCCGTCTGCAGGGAGTCGTTAGGGCTCGGACTTCGTGGCCGGCGCCTTGCTGGCTGGCGACTTCTTCGCCGCCGCCTTCTTCGCCGCCGCCTTCTTGGCCCCGGACTTCTTGGCGGTTGCCTTCTTGGCGGCGGACTTCTTGGCGGTCGCCTTGTGGGCAGTCGCCCGCTTGCGCCCACGTGTCAACGGACCGGCATCGCGCCGCGCCCGGAGCAGATCGGCGGCGCGCTCGTCGGTCAAGTCCTCGACGGTGTCGCCCTCCCGCTCGCGTAGCGAGGCGTTGGTCTCGCCGTCCGTCACGTAGGGCCCGTAGCGCCCGCTGCGGATCACCATCGGCCTGCCGCTGACCGGGTCGGTCCCGAGCTCACGCAGCGGCGCCGACGCTGTCGCCCGTCCCCGCCGTTTCGGCTCGGCGAACAGCCGCAGCGCGTCCTCGACCGTGACCGTGAACAGCTCGTCCTCCGCCGCCAGGCTGCGGGTCTCGTCGCCCCGCTTGAGGAACGGCCCGTAGCGGCCGTTGAGCGCCACGATCTCCTCGCCGGTCGCAGGATCGGTCCCTACGGACCGGGGAAGGCTCAGCAGGCCCACGGCCTCCGCGAGCGTGAGGGTCGACGGCGACATGCTCTTGAAGAGCGACGACATCTTGGGCTTGGTGCCCTCGGGCAGGGTGTCGGCATCGCCGAGCTGCACGTAGGGGCCGTAGCGACCGGTCTTCACATACACCGGCAGCCCGGAATCGGGGTCGGTGCCCAGGGGCTCGTCGCCGCGGGGCGAAGCCAACAGCTCGAGCGCCCGGGCGATCGACAGCTCGTCGGGCGCGACGTCGGTCGGCAACGACACCGTGTCGTCGCCTCGCTTGATATATGGGCCGTAGCGGCCGTTGCGAACGACGATGTCGGTGCCCTCGTCGTCCTTGCCGAGCGGGATGGCGTTGATGACGGCCGGGTCGGCGTTGGCCATGGCATGGTCGATCAGGCTCGTCAGGCCCGGCGTGCCGTTGCCGAACCAGAAGGCCCGGAGGAACGGCACCCGCGCCCGCTGGCCGGTCGCGATCTCGTCGAGGTCGTTCTCCATGCGGGCGGTGAACGAGTAGTCGACCTCGGCGCTGAAGTGGCCCTCCAGCAGGTTGACCACCGCGAACGCCGACCACGATGGCACCAGCGCCTGACCCCGCTTCCAGACATAGCCCCGGTCCTGGATCGTCTGCATGATCGAGGCGTAGGTCGACGGGCGCCCGATGCCCAGGTCCTCGAGCTTCTTGACCAGGGACGCCTCCGTGTAACGGGCCGGTGGCTGGGTGGTGTGACCCACCGGTTCGAGGGCGGGGTCGGGAAGCCGTTGACCCACCGCCAGTTCAGGGAGCACCCGCTCCCGGTCGTCGAGATCGGCATCGGGGTCGTCGGAGCCCTCGACGTAGACCCGCAGGTAACCGGGGAACGTGATGGTCCGGCCGGCCGCCGCCCACGCGGTGGCGGTGGCCTCGGGAAGCACGACCGAGGAGTCGGCGCCCACGGCCACGGGCGCAGACAGCGGCGCCTCGATCCGCACCGACACGGTCTTGCCCACGGCGTCGGCCATCTGCGATGCCAGCGTCCGCTTCCAGATCAGGTCGTAGAGCCGCAGGTCGGCCCCGCGCAGCTCGCCGTCGAGCTCGTCGGGCGTGCGCCAGCGGTCCCCTGCGGGACGGATCGCCTCGTGCGCCTCCTGGGCGTTCTTCACCTTGCCCCGGTACTGCCGGGCGGCGGCGGGCAGGAACCGGTCGCCGTACAGCTCGCGCACCTGGTCCCGGGCTGCGGCCAGGGCCTCGTCCGACAGCGTCACCGAGTCGGTGCGCATGTAGGTGATGTAGCCCCGCTCGTACAGCCCCTGGGCCGTCCGCATGACCTGCCCCGACGTCCTCCCCAACTTGCGCCCGCCCTCCTGCTGGAGGGTGGACGTGATGAACGGCGCCTTGGGCGAGGAGCGGTAGGGCTTCTCCTCGACCGACGCCACCGTGAAGGGCGAGCCGTCGAGCGCCGCCACCAGCGCGCCCGCCGCAGGCTCGTCGACGACGACCACGTCGTCACGGGCGACGCGGCCCTGGCTGTCGAAGTCCTTGCCGGTGGCGACGCGGCCGCTGTCCAGCCCCACCAAGGTGGCGCCGAAGCTCGGGTCGGTCGGGAAGGCGGCCTGCAGGTCCCAGTAGCCGGCGGCCACGAAGGCCATGCGCTCGCGCTCCCGCTCGACCACCAACCGCACCGCCGGGCTCTGCACGCGCCCCGCCGACAGCCCCGTCGAGACCTTGCGCCACAGCACCTCGGACACCGGGTAGCCGAACAGCCGGTCGACGATGCGGCGGGCCTCCTGGGCGTCGACCAGGCCGGCGTGGATGTCCCGTGACTCCTCGACGGCATGCCCGATGGCCTGGCGGGTGATCTCGTGGAACACCATCCGCCGCATGGGGACGGCGGGCTTGAGCACCTCGGACAGGTGCCAGGCGATTGCCTCGCCCTCGCGGTCCTCGTCGGTGGCCAGGTAGAGCTCATCGGCGTCCTTGAGGGCGGCCTTGAGCCGTCGGACCACGTCCTTCTTGGCCGGCGGCACGACATAGGTGGGCTTGAAGTCGTCGTCGATCGCCACGGCGAGGCCCTTGGGTTCCAGGTCGCGGATCGCCCCGATGGAGGCCTCGACCAGGAAATCGTCGCCGAGGTAGCGGGCGATGGTGCGGGCCTTGGCCGGCGACTCGACGATGACTAGCGACGTGGACATCGGCGGACAGTTGAAAGGCACGGGCGAGCGACTGTCAAACACCCGGGCGCACGCTCGACGTACGCATACCGCGTATGCATCGCCAGCGAGTCGGGCGACGAGCGGGCGCTGCTCACGGACATCGGTCCCCGCCGGCGGTGCGGCGCTCGATCGTGGCGTGGCAGGCGTTCCTGCTACCGGCGCTGGGGGCGCTGGTTGCGGTGCCCGCGGGGTTGCTGGTGTCCTTCGCGCGCTCCGGGGGCGGCGCCGCCGAGACCTGGCGGCGCTCAGCCTGGCGACCGACTGACTGGAACGGGTCTGGCTCAGGCCGCCAACAGCAGGGCGTCGCCCTGCCCGCCACCACCACACAGGGCGGCCGCACCGAGGCTGCCCCCGCGCCGCTTCAGCTCGAGCAGCAGGGTGAGGGCGAGGCGGGTGCCCGACATGCCGATCGGGTGGCCGAGGGCGATGGCGCCGCCGTTGACGTTGACCACGTCGTCCGTGATGCCGAGGTCCTCCATCGAGGCCAAGCCGACGGCGGCAAACGCCTCGTTGAGCTCGAACAGGTCGACGTCCGCCACGGCCCTGCCGGCCGACTCCAAGGCCACCAGGATCGCTCGCGACGGCTGCGTGAGCAGGGACGGATCCGGGCCGGCCACCTGCCCGTAGCCCACGATCTCGCCCAGCGGCTCCGCGCTCCCGAGCCGCTCGGCCGCAGCCTTGGACGCGACGATGACCGCCGCGGCGCCGTCGGAGATCTGCGACGCGTTGCCGGCGGTGATGTTGCCCGCCTTGTCGAAGGCGGGCCGGAGCGCGGCCAGTGACTCGACCGTGGTGCCCGGCCGCACGCCCTCGTCGGTGTCGACCACGAGCGGGTCCCCGCGGCGCTGCGGCACCTCCACCGGGACGATCTCCTCGGCGAAGCGGCCCTCCTTGATGGCGGCGGAGGCTCGCTCGTGCGACTTGGCGGCGAGATCGTCCTGGGGTTCGCGGGCGATGCCGGCCGAGGCGGCGTACTTCTCCGTGCCTGCACCCATCGCCACCTGGTCGAAGGCGCAGAACAGGCCGTCGTACATCATCGAGTCGACCACTGAGCGATCACCCAGGCGGTAGCCCTCGCGAGCACCGGGCAGCAGGTAGGGCGCCTGCGTCATCGACTCCATCCCGCCGGCCACCACCACGTCCGCGGCGCCGGACTGGATCAGGAGATCGGCGAGGAAGATGGCGTTGAGCCCCGACAGGCACACCTTGTTGACCGTCGTGGCGGGCACCGTCATGGGAACGCCGGCGTTGACTGCGGCTTGGCGGGCGGCGATCTGGCCGGTGCCCGCCTGGAGGACCTGACCCATGAACACGTACTCGACCTGGTCGGGGGCGACACCGGCGCGGTCGAGCGCGGCCTTGATGGCGAAGCCGCCGAGGTCGGTGGCCTTGAACCCTGCCAGGGCACCCGAGAGCTTGCCGATCGGTGTACGGGCACCGGCGAGGATGACGGAACCAGCCATCTGCTACTTCCCCCAAAGGTCGTCGGATGGAACGCGACCCACGCTACCTAGCTGTCCTCGGCATCGTCGTAGTCGTCATCCCAGTCCGGGACGTCGGGCGGGATGCGCATACCGGCCGGCAGCTCCCGCTCGATCCGGGGCCGGGGTCGCGCCGGAGTCCGAGCCGGTGCCGGCGCCGCAGGCGGCGGTGGGGGCGGGGGCGGCGGCGCAGGCTGACCGCTCCGAGGAGGAGGCGCTGGCCTCCGACGGATCCGCGCCGGCAGAGGGGGACGAGGCTCGTCGGAGGGCTCCGGTCGGGGCGACGCCGGGACGAGCCGCTCACGCGCCCGCAATGCCGGAAGCTCGATCAACTCCGACAGCTTCGCCGCGGCGGCGACGTCGGGTACCGGTCGTCGCGCACGGTCAGGCGCCGGGTGGGGGGCAACCTCCGGGCCTTGGCGTGGCGCAATGTCAGGCAGGCCGTGTGGGACGACGTCCGGGCCCGGTCGTGGGGGGACGTCTGGCGCGGACTGGTGTGACGCGACATCCGGCATCGGCTGGGGAGGGTCCTCCCCGTCTTCCACCCTGTCGACGTCCCCCGCGGGATCGGCCACCGGCACCGGCATGCCTCCCGCGGGCGTCGGTACCCCGGCGGCCGGCACCGCGGAGGCCGGCTCGGGAGCGGCAACGGCTCGGTCCTGGTCGTCGTCGCGCTCGCCTTCATCCTCGGCGCCCGCCATCGACCAGGTGTCGTCGCCGATGGCCCAGTCGCGCCGCACTATCCGGGCGCGCTGCTCGAAGGCCTCGGTGATGATCGTCTCGGCCTCGGAGCGGGCGGAGTCGACGATGGCGCGAGCCTCGCGCCGCGCCTCCACGCGCGCATTGTCCACGATCGCCTGGGCCTCCCGACGGGCATCCGCGATGATGCGGTCCGCGCGGATGTCGGCCAACGACTCGGCCACCGTCGCCCGCGCGGCGGGGGCGGAGGCACCGTGGGCGTTATCCCCAGCGCCCCGGCCGGTGGCCTCCTGCTCCTCGGTCGGTGATCCCACCGCAGGAGCCGGAGCATGCACCTCGGGGTTGCTCACTTGCAGCAGGCTAGCCGCCCGCCGGCCGTTGGAGGCCTCCCGTTACCCCACGGTAGGTTGCGGCGATGCGCCAGATCCTCGAGGCCATCCAGGGGGGCGCCTCGGGCGACGAGATCGCCGCGCTCCCCATCCCCGAGAGTTACCGGGCCGCGCACGTGCTGCGGGCCGAGCAGGAGATGTGGGCGGGGGTGCCATCGGAGGACAAGGATCCCCGGAAATCGCTGCACATCGGCGACGTCCCGACACCGGAGCTGGCGCCCGACGAGGTGTACCTGGCCGTCATGGCCAGCTCGATCAACTTCAACACGGTGTGGACCTCGATCTTCGAGCCGCTTCCGACGTTCGGCTTCCTCGACCGCCTGGCCCGCGAGTCCGCCTGGGCCGCGCGACACCAACAGGACTTCCACGTGGTCGGCTCGGACGCCTCGGGCGTCGTGCTACGGGTCGGGTCGGCCGTGCGCAACTGGGCACCGGGAGACCGGGTGGCGGTCCACTGCAACTACGTCGACGACCAGGACCCATCGGCCCACGACGACTCGATGCTCGCCGCCAACCAGCGCATCTGGGGATTCGAATCCAACTACGGGGGGCTGGCCGAGCTGTCGATCGTCAAGGCCAACCAGCTCATGCCCAAACCCGCGCACCTCACTTGGGAAGAGGC
>JBKPHE010000247.1:0-15476 GCA_046744485.1 Actinomycetota bacterium
GATCATGGCGATCGTGCTGACCGGTCTCTCGGGCGTGCTCACCGCGGTCAACATCGTGACGACGGTCGTGGCCATGCGGGCGCCCGGCATGCGCATGTTCCGCATGCCGATCTTCACCTGGAACATGCTGGTCACGAGCATGCTCGTCCTGATCGCCTTTCCGGTCGTGACGAGCGCCGGGGCGATGCTGTTCGCCGACCGCCAGCTCGACGCCCACATCTTCGACGTCCAGGCGGGCGGGTCGGCCGTGCTGTGGCAGCACCTGTTCTGGTTCTTCGGCCACCCCGAGGTCTACATCCTCGTGTTGCCGTACTTCGGGGTGATCACCGAGGTCTTGCCGGTCTTCTCGTGGCGGCCGGTGTTCGGCTACGCCGGACTTGTCTTCGCCACCATGGCCATCGCCGCCTTGTCCGTGGGCGTTTGGGCGCACCACATGTTCGCAACCGGCGCCGTGCTCCTGCCGTTCTTCACCGGGTTCTCGATGCTGATCGCGGTGCCGACGGGGGTGAAGTTCTTCAACTGGATCGGGACGATGTGGGGCGGGAGATTGACGTTTCCGACCCCGATGCTCTTCGCACTGGGGTTCCTGTTCACCTTCCTCCTCGGTGGCCTTACGGGCGTGATGCTGGCGGCGGCGCCGATCGACTTCCACGTGACCGACAGCTACTTCGTCGTGGCGCACATGCACTATGTGCTGTTCGGCGGGTCGGTGTTCGCCCTGTACGCCGGCATCTACTACTGGTGGCCCAAGGTGACGGGACGGGTGCTCGACGAGCGCTGGGGCAAGGTGCACTTCTGGATGACGCTGGTGGGCTTTCACCTGACGTTCTTCGTCCAGCACATCCTCGGGCTGGAGGGCATGCCCCGGCGGGTGGCCGACTACCTCGACAGCGACGGCTTCACGGGCCTCAACCAGATCTCGTCGATCGGCGCGTTCCTGCTGGCGGCGTCGACGCTGCCGTTCCTGTGGAACGCGGTCCAGACCGTGCGGGGACGCCTCGGCACCGTGGCAGGCGACGACCCGTGGGGCGGGCAGACCCTCGAATGGACGACCACCTCGCCGCCACCGGCCGAGAACTTCGCCGGACCGCTGCCACCCATCCGCTCGCAACGCCCGGCGTGGGACCTGCGTCACGCCGCCGATGGCGGGGGCCTCGGCGATGGGTGAGGCGCCGATCGCCGGTACCGAGGGACCGCGCGGTCACGAGGCCCACCCACCGGTCGACGACCGTGCCGTCCCCTGGCGGGTGTTCCTCGCCGTCGGCGCCTTCGTGCTGGTCATGGGCGCCATCTACTGGGGCACCGCCTACGAGGAGAGTGGCACCGTCATGCTGATCGTGGCGGCGGTCCTGTCGCTGTGGATCGCCGCCTACCTGTGGCTGCGGTCCCGGACGCCGCCGACCGAGCCCGTTGAGGCCCCGGTCCGGGGCGGGGCGGCCGCCGTGCCACAACCGGAGGATGCCGTCCACTACCTGCCCCACGCCAGCGTGTGGCCGTTTGCCATCGGCCTTGGTGCCGCCACCGTCGCCAACGGTCTGGTGCTCGGTGTGTGGCTGATCGTCCCGGGGGCCTTGCTCATGGTCCTCGGCATCGCCGGCTTCGTCCGCCAGACGCGGCGTCGGGACTGAGCCTCAGCCCCGCACCGTGACGGTGTCGACCAGGTCGGCCTCGATCTCCGCATCGGTGAAGGCGACGTCGCGCCACTCCTTGGCCGAGAAGGCCTCGGTGGCGTCCGTGTAAAGGTCGCTCGACCGGTCCTCGGTCTCGCCGTAGGTCAGGAAGACCCGGGCCTCCGGCCCGTCGTCGGTGAACGACAGCGCCATGAGGAAGGACGTGCCGTTGTTGACGGGGTAGCCGGCCTCCCCGCCCACCCGCGCGAGCGACGACCCCGCGACGAGCGTCTCGCGCTCGGTGCCCAGCAGCGTGGGATCGAGGATCGACGACCCCGTGCCCCAACCCACGACATTGGTGGTCCCGTCCCGGGCGTTCCCGCCGTGGATGGGGATGCGCTCGCCGTCTCGTAGGGCGAACTGCACCTCGCCGAGCGTGGCGTCGGCTTCGAACCCGGCCGCCGCGAGGCTCTGGACCGCGCGGGCCAGGTTGACGAGCACGGGGTCCGGGGCGCCGCCACCGGGTGCCGGAGCCAGCCCGGCCGGAGTGTCCACGGGGCGCTCGGGGTCGAAGGGCTCGGCCCACAGCGCCCCGGCGCGGCTCAGGTCGGCGGTGTCGACCCGGGCGAGCAGCTCGCGCCACAACGGCGGTCCGGCCCGGTCGACGTCGTACACGCCGTCCCAGCCCGCCAGGACCCGACACGCCGGGCCCACGTCGACCCTGGCGGCCGGCAACGGCGCAGGGCCGTCGCCGCCGTCCGGCGGTTCCTGGGCCGGCACGTCGATCGTCGTCGCGCTCCGGCAGCGCTCCACCACCGCCTCGAGCAGCACGCGCGCGGTGTAGCCCCGATTCTGCACGGTGGCCGCCGCCAGCTCGTCCAAGGTGAACGCACCGTCCTCGCCGGCGGGCCCGGCCGTGGTCGTGTCGCCCAGCACCACCGCGTTCTCCCGGGTGCGGGGCGACCGGGCCGTGCGCTGGGCGCCATGGAGCGGTGAGTAGTCGCCCTCCAGCATCTCGGTGGCGTGCGGCAGCCAGAACGAGTCGTTGGCGTTGAACACGTAGTCGTCCCGTTCGACCATGGGCTGATCGGCTGCGGGCACCAGCCCGGGGTCGCGGGCGCCGTCCTCGTCGACCCACTCGTAGACGGGATCCGACCCGTCCAGCAGCACGGCCCCGTTGTCCGCCGCGATCCGCACGATCGGGTCGGATTCGAGCGACGCCTCGTAGGCGGCGATCGCCTCGTCGGACAGGTTGGGGGTGGCGGACGTGTCGGCGTACCAGGCTCGCCCGTCGTCGGACACGGCGATGGTGTTGAAGAGAGGCACGCCGTTGACGTCTTCGTGGACCTCGATGAACTCGTCGAGGTCGTCGGCCTGGACCATGCCGAGGTACTGGTCGATGAGCTCGTCGTTGTCGAGGTTGGCGTCGCGGTAGGTGATGGTGGCGGTCTCGGTCCAGCCGAAGCCGGGGAAGTCGATGATCGGCCCGTAGTGGCTCGACCACATGGTTCTGGTCACGTCGCTGAGCCGGCCGTCGTCGCCGCGCACCTCCACGGTCACGTCCCGCGACGTCATCTCCCGCTGGCCGTCGCCGTAGACGTAGGTGGTGGGCGAGCCGGGGACCAGCTCGAGCCGGTAGGCCGTGAAGCGGTTACCGGCCGAGACCGTGTGGGTCCACCCGAAGTTCTCGGTGAAGCCGATGCCGATGCCGGGTAGCCCGGAGAGCTGCACTCCGTAGGCGTCGAGCTCGTCGGGGATGGTGAGGTGCACCTCCCAGAATCGCAGCGCCCCCTCCCACGGAAAGTGCGGGTTGGCGACGAGCATGCCGCCCCCGTCGGCCGAGCGCTCGGCGCCGATCGCCCAGCCGTTGGAGCCGATGTCCCGGGCGGTGGGCACGATGGGCGCGGACGCGGACTCGTCCGGGGCCGACGTGGTCGCCGTGGCGGCGCTCGGCGGCTGCGCGCTGGCGATGAAGTCGCTGATGGCCCCACTGCTCGCCTGGAGGGCAATCGACCGCGCGTAGGCGTAGACGTCCACGGGCTCCAGCGGCCGGACCCATTCCTCGCCGGCGCACCACCCCTGGAGGCCGTCGGGTCCCGCCTCGTCGAGCTGGGCGTTCCAGCCCGCAGTGAAGGCCGTGATCAGCTCGACCACGCCGTCCGAGGCATCGTCCCAGTCGTCCGATGCCCGGTCGAAGATGCCGATCGCCTTCCAGGCGATGTCGGAGTCGATGTTGGCGTCGTCCTCGCCGGCACCGAACCATCGCGCCCGCTCGCCGCGGATCTTGACCACCTGGTCGGCGAGATCACAGGCCCGGTCCTCGCCGCTGGCCCAGCCCTGACCGAAGGCGAGGTCGGCCGACGAGTCTGCCGTGATGTGGGGCACCCCTGCGGAGGTGCGACGAATCGTCGCCTGGTAGGTGTCGCCGATGCCGACGACGTCGCCAACGTCTTCGCCGGCGGCGTCGTCCGGGTCGTCGTCCCCGCTGCACGCCGCCGCCCCGGTCGCCAGGGCCAGCGCCGCGACCATCCCCAGGACGGTGCGCCCGCCCGATCGCCCCCCCACTCGGGTCATCGAGCGTTCTATATCAGGCGGTGGGCGCCGGCGCCCGCCGGGCGTGCGGCGGCTTCCCGGCCAAGGTGTAGCCTCGGCAGGAATACTTGTATACGCAAATTGTTGCCGAAGGGGACCAGGAGGAACGTCATGCCCGCCATCACCGTTGCCGATCCCCTCACGCTGCCGGCCGTCCCCGAGCCCGACCTCGCGTCCTCGACAGAGCGGCCGGTCCGTTCGGTGACCACTGCGCCGGCCGGGTTCGAGGGCGAGGGATTCCCCGTGCGCCGGGCGTTCGCGGGCGTCTCGAGCGCCGACCTGGATCCGTTCATCCACATGGATCAGATGGGCGAGGTGGAGTACGCCCCGGGTGAGCCCAAGGGCACGCCGTGGCACCCGCACCGCGGCTTCGAGACCGTCACCTACATGATCGACGGGACCTTCCAGCACCGTGACTCGACCGGTGGCGGCGGGCTCATCACCAACGGCGACACGCAGTGGATGACCGCCGGCGCCGGCATCCTCCACATCGAGCGGCCGCCGGACGAGCTGGTCGCCAGCGGCGGGCTGTTCCATGGCATCCAGTTGTGGGTGAACCTGCCGGCGGCCGACAAGTTCACGCCGCCTCGCTACCAGGACATCCGCGGCGGCCAGGTCACCTTGCTGCGCTCCCCCGACGGAGGTGCGGTGCTGCGGCTGATCGCCGGCGACCTCGACGGCCACCACGGCCCGGGCGTCACCCACACCCCGATCACGCTGGTCCACGCCACCGTCGCTCCCGGAGCACAACTGCAGGTGCCGTGGCCGCCCGACTTCAACGCCCTGGCCTACGTGCTCGCCGGGCGGGGGACGGTCGGCTCGGCCCGCCGGCCCATCCACAGCGGCCAGCTGGTCGTGTTCGGAACCGGTGGCCACCTGGTGCTGGGGACGCAGGACGCCACCCAGGACAGCGCCGCCCCCAACCTCGAGGTCCTGCTGCTCGGCGGCCGGCCCATCCGGGAGCCCGTGGCGCAGTACGGGCCGTTCGTGATGAACACCCGTGCCGAGCTCGCGCAGGCGTTCGACGACTACCAGGCGGGGCGAATGGGGCAGGTCCCGGCGGAACATCTCGGCGACTGAGTTGGATCTGGCCGAGCTCCCCTTACACTGTACGGCTCCCGCCGGTCCGGCACATCACCGCCTCGTGTCGGACCGGTGGAGGGCCAAGCCGGGGAACTTCCGGGCGGGGAGGGCGTCCGGAAGTTGGCTGGGCGGGGTGCACCGCCGCGCCACCCGCTCGGCCTCAGACCCGGTCCGAGGTGACCGCCTCTGCCGGGGTGGCACCACCGTGTTCGCTGCGCACGACGGCGAGGAATCGTTCGACGGCGCGAACGGTGTGATGGACCCGCACTGACGGCAGGACGTCGAAGGCATGCTGGGCCCGGGGCAGCTCTGCGTACACGACAGGATTGCGGGAGGCCGCGCGTAGCGACCGCACGAACGAACGGGCCTGCTCCACCGGCACCAGCACGTCGTTGGTCCCGTGGAGGACGAAGAACGGCGGCGCGTCGGGCCGGACGTGGCTCATCGGCGAGGCCTCGTCCCAGACGGCCCGATTGTCGGCCAGGGTGGAGCGCATGACCCGACGCTCCAGGAACGGGACCAGGGCCCGGCCCGCGGACCCGTCCCGGTTGGTGAAGTCGTACACGCCGTAGAAGGGGACGGCGGCCGCGACGCTGGTGTCGGCGTCCTCGAACCCGGGCTGGAAGCGCGCGAGGTCGGGCGTGAGCGCGGCCAGGGCCGCCAGGTGGCCCCCGGCGGACCCTCCCGTGATCACCACGAACGACGGGTCGCCGCCGTGCTGGGCGATGTTGACCTTGGTCCAGGCGAGGGCCCGCTTCACGTCGATGATGTGGTCGGGCCAGCGCGCCCGGGGACTGAGCCGATAGTTGATGGTCACGCACACCCAGCCCCTCTCGGCCAGGTGCGCCATCAGCGGATGGGCCTGGCCCCGCTTCTCCCCCAGCATCCAGGCGCCTCCGTGCACCTGTAGCAGGACCGGGGCCCGCGCGTCGGGGGGCAGGTCGGCGCGGCGCCAGATGTCGAGGCGGTTGTGGCGGCCGTAGTCGCCGTACGACAGGTCGCGGGCGGCGGCGTAGCGGCGGCGCACCCCGAAACCGGACAGCAGCGCCGACCGGCGGGTCAGGGGCACGTCCGCCCGGGGGCTGAACGGCTCGGAGATCCGCTCGCGATAGTCGGCGCCGAGCGCTTCCTGCAGCGCCCGTTCGAGGACCTCGTCCGAGCGCCGCGCCTCCCGCTGGAGGGCGACCAGCCCCACGAACGACGCCGCCGTCAGGCCCAACCCCACCGCCCCCCGCACGCCCCGCGCCCCGCCACCGCGGGCGGACAGCACGCCCACGACCCCCTGCAGGCCGAGCGTGGGCAGCGGCATCTCCGACGTCGGCAGGCCGGACAGGAACTGAAGGGGCGACCCGGGACTGGCCGCCGATCGGTCGAACGGTCGTAAGGCGGCGCCGGTGGCCGTTGCCGCCACCGCGCCGGACAGGAGGAACCGATTGCGGGGATCCATGGCGCCCGATGTTATGGCCGACGGTTTTCGTGGCCACCCTGGGCGCGATCGGCGCCCGCCCGGTGATCTCGGTCGATCTTTACCCGATCGCCCGATACCCGGCCCTCCCCCTCGGGTACAGTTCCTGCACGCCGCGTGCACTGATCGGGGGGCCTCGATGACGACCAAAGACGGGACCGTAGGGCGGTACCTCCATTGGGTCCTCGTGGCGTTCTCGCTGGGAGCCGGGGTGATCCACTTCGCCTACAGCGGCGAGCATTTCGACGTCAGCTGGCTGCACGGCACGTTCTTCGCCGTGGTGGCGTGGTTCCAGCTGAGCTGGGCGATCGGGATCATGGTCCGGCCGACCCGGACCGTCCTGGCGCTCGGTGCCGGCGTCAACGCACTCGTGATCGGCACCTGGATCATGTCCAGGGTCTGGGGCGTGCCCATCGGTCCCGGGGCCTGGGACCCCGAGCCGATCTCGCTCGCCGACGGGCTGGCCACCGGGCTCGAGGTCGGCATCGTCGCGATCTCGCTGGCGGTCCTGGCGCGGCCCGCGCTGGCCCAGCAGTCGGTCCGTCCCTCCGTGGGGATGGCGGGGATCGGCTTCAGCGGGCTGGCGGTCGCGGTGGTGTCCACGCTGGCGATCGCCCCGGCGTTCGCCTCCGAGCACGATCACGGGGGCGAGGGCGAGGCTGCCGGCCACTCGCACGGTGACGCGGCGACGGCGGGCCAGGAGGGCCACGACACGGCCGGGGGCACGGACCAGCACGCCGCCGGAGGCGAACAGGTCGAAGGCCACACGAATGTCGTCATCGCCGCCGACGGCACGTCGGCGTGCGAGCAGTCGGGCTACGGCAACGCGGGCAACAGCGGCCATGGTCACCGCGGCCCGGTGCCCTTCACGCCGCTCGACGCGAAGACCCGCCTCACGTTCGCCGCGCAGGTGCAGAAGTCCAACGAGGTGGCCGCCAAGTACCCGACCCCCGCCGCCGCCGAGGCGGCCGGTTGGCACCGGATCACCCCCTACGTGCCCTGCATCGCGGCGCACTACCTCAACAGCGGGCTGCTCGATGGCACGTTCGACCCGGCGAATCCCGAGATCCTGCTCTTCGACGGCACCGATCCCGACAGCCACCTGGTCGGGCTCAGCTACCTGGTCTTCACCGACCCCGACAACGCGCCGGAAGGCTTCGCCGGTGGCAACGATCCGTGGCACATCCATCGGCAGCTGTGCCTCGGCGGCGGGGGCGTGGTCGGCGACGAGAACACCAGCGAAGAGCAGTGCGAGGCCCGAGGCGGCCGGCTCGTCCCGCTGAACAACCTCTGGATGATGCACATGTGGAACGTGGCGGGGTGGGACAGCCGCTGGGGACTGTTCAGCTCCGAGCATCCCGACCTCGGTGGCAGCATCGGCGACATCAACGCCGCCCCGGCTGGCGGCTAGAGCGGGCGGGACCGGGGGGGGCCCCGGGCGTCAGCCCGCGGCCGCGGCGGCGAGCCGGTCCTTCGTGACCTCGTCGAGCTCGGCATACTCCTCGCCCGTGTCGACCCAGTCCTCGAACTGGATGACGCCCAGCTCCTGGAACCGGTGCCGCAGCCAGCCGCCGGACGCGTCCAGCAGGCCGAGCTTCTTGCAGTTGGGGACGATCTTGGAGAACAGCATCTGCTGGAACATGTTCTCCTGCGGCGGGATCGCCAGCATCGACGTGATCACGGGCCGCGGGTCGATGCCCATGCGGTCCCACACCTCCTGCTGCAGGAACCGATCGCGCATCCGCACCGCGGCCTCGAAGGCGAACTCCTGGCGCTCGCGTAGCTCGGCGTCGGACAGGTCGCCGTAGTACTCCTTCAGCGACAGCACCCCAAAGGCAACGTGCCGAGCCTCGTCGGACATGACGTAGCGCAGGAGCTGCTTGAGCAACGGGTCCTGCGTGAGCATGTGCATGAACCCGAACGCCGCCAGGGCCAAGCCCTCGACCATGACTTGCATGCCCAGGTAGGTCATGTCCCAGCGACTGTCGTTGATGATGTCGTCGAGCAGCATCTTCAGGTGGGCGTTGATCGGGTAGTGGCCCGTGAGCTTGGTGTCGAGGTACTTGGCGAACACCTCGACGTGGCGGGCCTCGTCCATCACCTGGGTGGCGGCGTAGTACTTGGCGTCGACCCAGGGCACGCTCTCGACGATCTTCGCGGTGCAGAGGAGGGCGCCCTGCTCGCCGTGCATGAACTGGCTCAGCCGCCAGTTCCGGCCCTCGATGACGAGGTTGGTCCATTCGCGCTCGGTGAAATGCTCGAACGGTGAACCGGGGACCCGAGCGGCCTCGCGGAATCGTTGGATGACGGGGTTGCCACCCATCTCGCTGGCGAGCTTCTCGACGTCGACCTCCGTGTCCCAGGGGAGATCGGTCTCGCCGTTCCACTGCGAGTTCTTGGCCTTCTCGTAGAGCTTGTTCAGGGCGGGCCGGGCACCCTTCTCGTAGTCCCACGTGAAGATCGCGTCGGAGTTGTCGGCCACGGTGTGGATGGCCTCGTCGACGTCGGTGTTGGCGACCGCGAGGATCCCCTCGAGGTCGTCGACGTCTTGCCGGCCGATCAGCTGCTCATTGCCGCCCACGGCTCTGCTCCTTCCCGTCGCCGGGCGTGATGGAGCCCACCAGGCGATCGATCAATTGGCGCCATTCGTTGTCCCCCGAGTGCGGCAGTCCCACGGCCTCCATGAGCAGGAACCCCATGCCCAGCGCCTGGCAGAACTCTGCGGCAGCGTCGACGTCGACGTCGGCCGCCACGCTGCCGTCGCGCTGCCCGGAGGCACCTGCGTGGGCCATGAGGGATCGGACCTTCATCAGCCGCCTGCGCAGCAGCGCCGCCACCTCGGGATCGCGGCGGGCGGCCACCATGGCCTCGAACAGCAGGGGCCGCGTGTCACGGCGCGCGGTCGGCAGCTCGTAGCCGGCGAGGCGCAATCCGTCGGCCGCGTCGCCGGCGAGCTCGATGGTGGCGAACAGCGAATCCACCTGGGCCGTCCCCACGGCGGCGAGCAGCAGGTCGGCTTTGTTGCGGAAGTTGGTGTAGATGGCGCCGGTGCTGAGGCCGGCCCGGCGGACGATCTCCTGGACCCGGGCGCCCTCGTAGCCCCGCTCCGCGAACACCTCGGCGGCCGCAGTCACCAGGCGATCACGGACGGAGGGATCCGGGGCGGTCGTGGCGGGGGCCGTTCCCGGTCCCGTGCGGGTCCTGGTGGTGGTCGCGGTCGGCACGCGCTCCAGAATAACAGTTATTCACCTGGCCGGTGGAGCGGCTGGGCCCGCCGGTGGACGGGTCGGAGCGGCGCTCTACCAATCGAACAGGAGGAAGCCCCGACCGCGCCCGGTGCGCCCAGCCTTGGGGGCGCCAGCCTTGGGGCGGCGGGCTTGGGGTCCGGGGGCGAGGTGCAGCCCGTCTCCGGGCGCGCCGGATCACACAGGGAAGAGGCGTCGAACCACTGCAGCCCCCCACCCGGGATTCGACGCCGTTCTGCTTCACGACGTAGAAGGCTTCCGCTTGACATGTGACCATTTGGTCACATAACTTGCCCAGGTGTGGACGACGACCGGGTCTTCAAGGCGCTCGGCGACCCGACAAGGCGGCACCTGCTCGACCGGCTCTTCCAGCGGGACGGCCGAACGCTCACCGACCTCGAGTCCGAGCTGCAGATGACGCGCTTCGGCGTGATGAAGCACCTGCGTGTCCTCGAGGACGCGGGCCTGGTCGTCACGCGCCGGTCGGGTCGCGAGAAGTTGCACTTCCTGAACCCGGTCCCGATCCGCCTGATCCACGACCGCTGGATCGACAAGTACACCGAGCGCCACGTATCGGCGCTCGCCGACCTCAAGACGGCACTCGAGGAGGAGAGCTCATGACCACAACGACAGCCCAGACCACGCAGGTGTACCAGGTGTTCATCAAGGCGACGCCCGAGGCGATCTGGGATGCGATCACCAAGCCGGA
The DNA here is from genome assembly GCA_046744485.1 of Actinomycetota bacterium. Classification (GTDB taxonomy): domain Bacteria; phylum Actinomycetota; class Acidimicrobiia; order Acidimicrobiales; family VFJN01; genus DASQUK01. Next base: position 10,705 of record JBKPHE010000247.1, read on the forward strand.
GTTCACGGAGCGCTACTTCTACAAGGCGCGAATCGAGAACTCCTCCGACGGGCACCGCTCCCGGGGACCGGACGGCAGCGTCTGGGCCGATGAGCCCATGTACGAGTTCGACCCACCACGGCGGCTGGTGCACGGATGGCGGTCGCTCTACGACCCGGACCTGGCAGACGAAGAGCCGAGCCGCGTGACCTGGGAGATCGAGCCGCAGGACGGCGGCTACTGCCTCCTGACAATCACCCACGACCGCCTCGACGGCGCACCCAAGACGGCGGAGAGCGTCGCCGGTGCCGGCTGGATGATCGTGCTGAGCGGGCTCAAGACGTTGCTCGAGACCGGAGAGACGCTCGCCCCGTGAGCCACTTCCTCTACAAGCTGATCCCGCCGCGGCCGACGTTCGACCAGGACATGAGCGAGGCCGAAGCCACGATCATGGGCCAGCATGTCGCCTACTGGCAGGAACAGACCGAGCGGGGAGCGGCCATCGTGTTCGGACCGGTGGCCGACCCCGCCGGGGCGTGGGGTCTCGCCGTCGTCGACGCAGAGTCGGAGGAGGACGTGCACGCGTTGGGCCTCGGTGATCCGGCGGTGGCGTCCCAACTGGCCCGCTTCGAGGTGCGCGCCATGCCGGGTGCGATAGTCGGCCGGACCTCGTTGACCGGCAGACCGGGACCGTAGGCATCTGACGCTCCCGCTCACTCCGCCAGAGGCTGGGCGTGAGCGAGCAACCGAGCGCCCGCCGCCGCCAGGTCAGCTAGCTCGCCGTGGGTCGGCCCGCGGTACCTCACGTAGCACTCGCAGCGGCTCAGTGGATCATCCGCATCGGCACCAGATTCGGCCGCACCGCCCGTGTCGGCGACGTGCTCACGCTCGCGACCTGAGCGATCGAGCCCGCCGTAGCACATCAACGGCTTGCGGAGCTCGTCGATCGGATCGCTGTCGCGATCGAGCCGATCGGTCGCAACCAGGAAGTCGAGCAACTGCCACAAGGCCGCGGGCACGCCCTCGGGACACAGCACGCTCGCCCGGACGCACCAGTTGGGGACGTCGACGCTGATGCACCGGTGCACGCCCGTTCGCGTCCAGGAGTCCAGTGGCGTCTTGCGGCATCCGGTCTCGTGCGCCCCGAGAATCAGAGCCACCAGGTCGAGGTCGACCGAGCGGCCGCACGACAGCGCCCAGACGCCGAGCTCGGCCAGCAGCCGGCGGTGCCGCTGGCGCCACGGCCGCACCGCCTCTGCCACCGGCACGACGTTCACCGGAGCGACAGGAACGGCAGAGGCTGACGCGGCATCCACCGCCTCGAGCCACCGCCGGCGGTTGGCGTCGGACTGGCGCTTGGCGACGCGGTGCCTCGGATGTCGCCGCCCGGCTGCGGCCTCGTCCTCGTGGCAAGCCTCAGACCACCAGCGTCCGGGCTTGAAGAACCACCACCCGTCCACGGGGAGGTACAGCCGCCTCACGTAGTCGTCGCGGACGTACAGCAACGGTGCGAGCGTGCGGTCGACGGCCATGACCTCGGCCAGGTACTCGGCTGCGACCAAGATGCGATCGCAGCAGGTCGCCAGCCCGAAGCCCATGCCGGGCGTTCGTCCGGCCTGGGCGCGGATCACCGCCTCGCAGGTGGCACAGGAGCACAGGATTGCCCCCGGATCGAGCGCGCGATCGGGATGCTCGTGCGCCTCCCAGAGCGGAGACGAGTCGGGTAGGGAAACGACGTCGCCGGACATGGCGGCCTCCAGACATGGACGGAGTCGTGGAGGACGCCGTTGTGCGGTCGACATCGAACCGGGCACAGTGACTGTACTGGGCGGGTGTGACACTCATGCAGCGTGTCGACGTGGTTGTCATCGGGGCCGGCGCCATGGGTTCGGCGACGGCGTGGTGGCTGGCGCGTCGAGGCCGATCGGTGGCGCTCGTCGAGCAGTTCGCGCAAGGACACGCCCGCGGCAGCAGCCACGGCGCGAGCCGCATCTTCCGCTATGCCTACGCCGACCCGCGGTACGTGCGCATGGTCCAGGCCGCGCTGCCCCTATGGCGCGAGCTCGAGGATGACGCCGACACGACGCTGCTGGAGATCACCGGCGGGCTCGACCACGGCGTGCCGGCGCTGGTCGCGCCCGTCGCTTCGGCGATCGCTGCCTGCGGTGTCGAGCACGAACATCTGACGGCGGAGGCGGCGCGCGAACGATGGCCGGGCATGCGGTTCGAGGGCGGCGTCGTCCATTGCCCGGGGGCGGGCCGCTGCCTCGCCGACGCCACCGTGCTCGCACTTCAGCGCCGGGCCGCCGCTCTCGGCGCCGACGTGCGATTCTCGACCGGACCGGCGACCCTCACGTGGACCGACGACGGCGTGCGTGTCCGAGCCGCCGACGACGAGTGGACCGGCCCGGCTGCGGTGGTGACCGCGGGGGGCTGGCTTCCGGAGGTACTGAGCTCGCGAATTGCGCTTCCGCACATGCGAGTGACCCGGGAACGGATCCAACACTTCGCGCCGCGACAGGGCTCCGCCCCGCCTGTGTCCGAATGGCCGAGCTTCATCCACCATCGGCCGGACGCCTGGCGCTACGGGTTGGTCAGCCCGGGTGAGGGCGTCAAGGTCGCAGAGCACATGACCGGCCCCGTCACCGACCCGGACGACGAGCCGCCGGGGGAGGCCGATCCCGAGGCCGCCGAGCGGGTGCGGCGGTACGTGGAGGACTGGCTACCGGGGCTCGAGCCGGAGCCGGTCCACCCTGCGACATGCCTCTACACGACGACCCCGACGGAGGACTTCCTGCTGGAACGCCGGGGACCGGTGGTGATCGGCTCGGCGTGCAGTGGGCATGGCTTCAAGTTCACGCCGCTGGTCGGCCGTATCCTCGCCGACCAGGCGATGTCAACCGGATGAGGTCGTCGGGGGTTCAACCAGCGGATGGAGTTTGCCGAGTTCTTCGAGCAGACCGCACCCCGGCTGGTCCGCGTGTGCTTCCTCATCACGCTCGACCGGGAGGCGGCGGCGGACGCCGCCCAGGAGGCATTGAGTCGGGCCTGGCGTAGCTGGCCTCGCGTGGGCGCCGACTCGAGCGATCCCGCCGCGTGGACCACGATGGTCGCGCTCAACCTGTGCCGCAATCGCTGGCGACGCCTCGCCAGTCAGGCCCGGCTCGCTTCCCGCGCCTACAGCGTCGACAGCCGGTCCGACGAGCTGCCCGATGTCGATCTCCAGCGGGCGCTGCGGCGCCTGCCCGTGCGCCAGCGCGAGGCGGTGGTCCTTCACTACTGGGCCGACCTCGGTGTCGAGGCGTGCGCGACCGCCATGGGTGTGAGCGCTGGTGCGGTGAAGCAGCACTTGTCCCGCGCGCGCCAGCGCCTCGCGGCCGAGCTCGGTGAGCCCAGCCTCGAGCTGGAGGTGGAGAGCCCATGAACGACCTGGGTGAGCGGTTGGACCGCTTGGCCGACGCCGCGGCCGAGGGCATCGAGGTGACCAGGCCTGATCAACGACCGGGGAGTCGGCCCCGGTGGCGAAGCGGGCCGGCATTGGTCGCGGCCACGGCGCTGCTGGTCGTGGCCGCCGTCACAACCGTGGTTCTGGTCGGTCGCGACGACGGCGACGACGATGTGGCAGTCGGTGGTGGCGACGACGGGGGCGGGGCTGCGGGGCAGGGTAACGACGCCGTGGTGGCCGTGACGTACGGCGATGCCTCGATCAGCACGGGGGCGGTCGATCTCGAGCTGCGGTTCCTGGACGCCGACGGAACCGTGATCGCCGATCGATCGTGGAGCGAGGTGGAGCGGCCGACCGAGGGCGCACCCGGCGAGGCCGTGGTCATGAGCGGGCTCGTGCAGCGCGTGCCGGCCGGCGAGCTCAGCCTCGAGGCCACGCTCCAGCGGGCCGGCGAGCCGCTGTCCTGTACGCAACCGTTCGCCGCCGCCGCCGGCGATCGCCTCGTCCTCCGCTTGCAACTGGGCTCGGCCGCCGTGACGGATTGCGCGCAGGTCGAATCCGTCGAGGACTGGGCGGCGAACCGGACGGGGCCCACCGGTGTCGACTACATCGGTCTGACCGACGCCGAAGCGGACGATCGGGCGCAGGCGGCGGGCCTGACCACTCGGGTGGTGGGGGCCGACGGGATGGACCTGGCGGTGACCATGGACTTGCGACCCGACCGCCTGAACCTCATGCTCTTCGATGGCATCGTCGTGGCGGCACAGCTCGATGGTGAGAGGGCCGTGTCCGACGGGCTGGAATGTCCGGACACGACCTGCAGAACCATCGTGTTTCCGCCGTTGCCGGCGGGCCACGGCACGCTCGTCGTGGATCTCGAACCGATCGACAGCGCACCGTCGACCGAACGCGCCGCCGTGACGTTGCAGCTCTACGACTCGCCCGGTGAGCTGGTGGCCGAACCGAACTGGGCCGAGTCCGTCGGCGGGGTGCTGTCCACGACTGCACCGGCTGGTCAGTTGCGGCTGGTGTCGTTCGTACGCACACCTTCGGCCTCAGACGGCCTGGACTGCGAGACGATGATCGACGTCGATGAGGGGGATTACGCCCGCGTCACGCTCTTGTACACCGAGGACGAGCGCGGCGCCTGCGCGTCGGTCGCCGCGACCAGCTTCGACGCCGACCAACTCCTCGGGATGCCCAGGGGACTGCCGGCGCCCGGTTTCGTGGGGCTCACCGAGGACCAGGCCATGGACGAGGCCGCGGCCCGCGGATGGACGGTTCGCGTGCTGGCCCGGGACGGCGAGGGCGAGGCCCGAACCGACGACTATCAGCCCGAGCGCGTCAA
>JBKPHE010000240.1:0-18101 GCA_046744485.1 Actinomycetota bacterium
GGGGCAGCGCCGCGGCGGCGGGGCCGGGGGCCCTGGGGGTGGCGGGGGGTGGGGGCGGCTAGGGGGGGGGGGACGCGGCGATCGACGACGACGCCATCGAGGACTACGACTTCGAGCTGGTTCCGGTCGCGGCCGGCGAAATGAGAGAATGACCGCATGGTCGACGTGGGCACCGCTCCGGGAGTGGTGGCGGAGCTGGATCCCCGCGTCGAGCGGTCACGCCGGATCATCCTCGAGGCCGTCCTCGACGAGCTGGGCGAGGTCGGCTACGGAGCCCTCACCATCGAAGCAGTGGCGGCCCGGGCCGGTGTCGGGAAGAGCACCATCTACCGGCATTGGCCCGGGAAGCTCGAGCTGGTCGAGGACGCCTTCCGGACATTGAAGGCGCCCGTTGTGGTTCCCGATCAGGGATCACTGCGCGAGCGCGTCATCGCGGTCATCGAGCAGGTCGCCTGCCTCGTCGCAGAGTCGACGTACTCGACCTGCATGCCCGCGCTCATCGACGCTGCCGAACGCGACCCGAAGGTGCGCGACTTCCACAGCCGGTTCAGTGCCGAGCGGCGTGCCGCGCTAGTGGCCCTTCTGCGCGACGCCGTCGAGACGGGCGAGCTGCCAGCAACAGCCGATCCCGAGCTGCTGGCCGATGCCCTGGTGGGGCCGATCCTCCTGCGGCGCTTGATGCTCGCCCAGCCGGTCGGTCCGGAGATCGCTCGCGAGCTGGTGGACCAGTTGCTCCCGGGGAGCGGCGAGTAGTCGTTCGGCCGACCGCGGCGTCGCCCGTCGTTATGCTGCCGGCTGGTGCCCGACGCTGGGGAGCCGCAGGCCACAACCACGGTCATCGTCGCTGACAGAGTCGGTCGCGACCGAGCTCCGCTGGGGCCGAGCACATCCGGGCGGGCACCCCGCCACCTCGGCCATGGTCACTCACGACCGCGTCGTGCGCCACGCGGACTCGTGATCGGCCTCACGGCCGTGCTCGCCGTGCCTCTGGTCGTCGCCGTGGTGGCGCTGCGCCGGCCCCATTGGTACCCGCTGATGGACCTGGCGCTCATCGAGATGCACGTGCGCGACATCGGCACGGCCAATGCCCCCCTCACCGGGCTCGTCGGGCGGTTCCCCGTGGGCGACCAGCAGGCCTTCCATCCCGGACCCCTCGGGTTCTACGCGCTGTGGCCCTTCTACCGGCTCTTCGGCTCGTCGGCCTATGCGCTGCTGGCCGCTTCGGTGGCAGTGCACGTGCTGGCTATCGCCGTCCTCCTCTGGATCGCGTGGCGACGAGGTCGGATCGGTCTGCTGCTCGGCGTGAGCTTCGTCGTGGCGCTCCTCGCGCGTGCCTACGGCGCCAACGTTCTCGTGGAGGCCTGGAACCCTTACCTGCCCGTGCTCTGGTGGCTCGTGTTCCTGTTCGCGGTCTGGTCTGTCGTCTGCGACGACCTGCCGCTCCTGCCCCTGGCCGCCGCCGCCGGCTCGCTCTGCGTCCAGACCCACGCGTCCTACCTCGGCCCGGTCGCCGCACTCGGAGTTCTCGCCCTCGGGGCGGCCAGCCATCGCACGATCCGCAACGATGACAACGGGTCACGGCGGTCTCTGGCCATTTGGGTCGCGATTGCGGCCGGGACGGCGCTCGTCCTCTGGATCCCGCCAATCGTCGACGAACTCCGTGATGGCACCGGCAACCTCTCGTTGCTGTGGCAGTACTTCACGGACCCTGCCAACCGTCCCGTGGGGCTCAGACGCGGTGGCGACCTACTGCTTCTCCATCTCAACCCGCTGCGCCTGCTGAGTGGCGAGATCTGGGGCATGTACGGCAGTGACGCGGGCCAAGAACCGACGGGATCGGTGGTACCCGGGTTGCTCGTCCTCGTGGGCTGGGTTGCGGCCGCGGCCGCAAGCCGGCGGCTGCACGACAAGCGACTCTCGGCGCTGCACATGGTCATCGCGGTCGCGGTACTCGGCGCGACGCTCGCCATGAGCCGCATCGTCGGCTTCGTCTGGTACTGGGTGGTGCTCTGGGCCTGGGGGATCACGGCCACGATGCTGCTCGCCACCGGCTGGACCGCCGGCCTCGCCGTCAGCCGGGCCCGTCGCCAGGCCCGTGCCGGCGCTGGTCGCCAACCGATGCTGTTGGCGGGGGCGGTGGCGACGGCCGTGGTCACTGCCGTGTTCGCGGCTGAATCGGTGTCGGTTGAGGTCGTCACGAGGCCATCGCGCATCGTCGGCGACCTCCTCCCATCGACGGTGGAGGCACTCGACAGCGATTCACCGCCGGCCTCGGGCCGAGCGGGGCGCTACATCGTCACGTGGACCGATCCGGTGGCTCTGGGCGTCCATGGGTACAGCCTGGTGAGCGAGCTCGAGCGACGAGGCTTCGACGCCGGCACGTCGGAGCAGTGGGCACCCCAGGTCGGCGAGCACCGGGTGATGTCCGGCGACGAGGCCACGGCCTACGTGCACCTGGCCGGAGGGAAGTTCATCGAGACGGTGGGCGCACAGCCGGGCGCTGAGCTGGTCGCGTACGCCGACGTCCGCACCGCCGCGGAGCGAACTGAGTACGAGCGGCTGCGGCAGGAACTGACGAGCACGCTGACGGCGGCGGGGCTGCCCGACCTGGTGCCGCTCGTCGACGAGAACATCTGGGCACTTCGGGGCGACCCGCGCGTCGACCAACGGGTCGCCGACCTGGCGGACCGCATGATCGACATCGGCGTGCCGTACGCGGTCATCCTGGTGCCGGCCCCGGTGGCGCCGTGACCGCATTTGCGTGGTCGGGGTCAGTTCTGGCCGGCCCGTGCGCTGGTCAGCGCCGCCAGCTCGGTGCGATTGGACACGTCGAGCTTGGCGTAGACGTGCGACAGGTGGGTCTTGACGGTGGCTCGGCTGATGAACAGGCGTGAGCCGATCTCGGGGTTGGTCAGGCCCTCGGCGACGAGGCGGACCACATCGAGCTCGGTCGGCGTGAGGCTCGCCCAGCCCGTGGACGGCCGATTCCGGGCCCCTCGCGCCCGGCGGGCGTAAGCGACGGCATCGTCGAGCGAGAGGTTGGCGCCCTCGGCCCACACATCCGAGAAGGCCTGGTCGCCCAAGGCGTCGTGCAGGCGGACCACGGTGGCGTCGTGGTCGGGCCGGTCGATCGGTGGGCGCGGATAGCCCATCACGGCGCGGGCGGCGTCGCTGGCGGCGAGGAGGCGCACCGCCTCCGCAAAGCTCTCGGCGCGGCACGCCAGCCGGGCCAGGGCGTCGAGGTTGTCGACCATGAACGTGCGCAGCCCGTGGTCGACACGTATCGCCAGGGCCTCGTGATGGAGGTCCTCGGCCGCGCCCGGGTCGTCGGCGGCGGCCAACCGTCCCGACTGCTCGAGGGCGTCGGCAACGAGGTGGGGAACGTCCAGCTTGCGGGCCAGCGCCAGCGCCCGGTCGACCAGCCCCTGGGCCTCGTCCCGCCGTCCGAGATGGCGCAGGGCCGCGGCCAGCCCGGGTAGTGAGCGGGCGACGATGAGGTTGTCGGGCGGGACCGGATCCGCCGTCCGAACGTCCCGCCCGAACCAGTCGACCGCGCCCTCGGGATCGCCGTTCCACAGGTGCAACATTCCCAGGACCGAGCCCATCCTGGGGATGAACACGGCGTGGTCGGCGCCCTCGACCGAGCGGACGACCGGCTGCATGAGCCGCAGCGCCCCGTCGATGTCGCCCGCGACACCCCGGACGAAGGCCAGGTGACACGTCGTCAGGCCGACCGCGTAGTAGTCGCCCAGGGGTCGGGCAACCTCCAGGGCCTGGGTGGCGAGGCGATCCGCCAGCCCGATGTCCCCGGTGCTCAGGGCGATGTCGTCCTGGTAGTTGAGCGCCAGGGCGGCGAACGTGCGGTCCCCGCGGCGGAGGCAGCGCTCGCCCCCCTCCTGGAGCAGTGGCCGGGCGGTCTCGTACCGGTCACGCATGCAGGGGACCGAGCCCTGGACGACGAGCGCGCCGTCCGCGGTGAAGGCGTCGCCGGCGGCCTCGGCGCAGGCCCGGGCCTGGACGCACAGGTCCCAGGCCGCATCGAGGTCGAGATAGAACTGCACGAACGCCAGCAGGAACAGGCATTGGCCCCGAATTCGGTCGTCGTGGTTGAGCGTGGCGATCTCGAGGCTGCGCCGCGCGTACTCGACGATGCGCGGGAACTGCCCGCACACCTGAGCGAGCGCAGCCGCGCTCACCAGCAGCCGCGCCTGCACGGTCGAGCGGTCGTCGGGCCCCAGGTCGATCGCCCGCCGGAGGAAGTCCAGGCCCTCGTCGCCGTGGCCGTGCTTGTACCAGAGCCAGACGAGGGACGCCGCCAGCCGTCGCCCACGGGCAGGATCGGGCAGGGCCAGGCCCCAATCGAGCGCCGCCCGGAAGTTGTCGTGCTCGGCCTCGACCCGGTCGAGGCTGGCGTCCTGGTCGGGGCCCTCCAGCTCGGGCTCGGTCGCCTCGCCGAGGGCGAGGAAGTAGTCGAGGTGGCGCTCGCGAGCTGCGTCCCCCTCGCCGACGGCCTCCAACCGGCCGACCGCGTACTGCCGGATCGTCTCCAACAAGCGGTACCGGGCTTCGCCCTGGTGCTCCTCGACGACGACCAGGGACTTGTCGACCAGGCGCCCCAGGGCGGTGAGGACGTCCGACTCGGCGACCGATCCTCCCTGCCCATCGGCGCACACGGCACGGGCCCCGTCCAGGGTGAACCCGCCCGCGAACGCGCCGAGACGGCGGAAGATCACGCGGTCGGTCTCGCCGAGCAGGTCGTGGCTCCAGTCCATCGACGCCGCCAGGGTCTGCTGGCGGCGGGCGGCGCCCCGGACCCCGCGCACCAGAAGCGCGACCCGGTCGTCGAGCCCGGCGGCGATCTGCGCCGGGGTGAGCGTGCGCAGCCACGCCGCCGCCAGCTCGACCGCGAGCGGGATCCCGTCCAGGCGCCGGCACAGCGTCCGGACGGCCGCCTCGTTGGTGGCGTCCAGCGTGAACCACGGACGCACGCGGCCGGCCCGATCGACGAACAGCGCCACGGCTTCCTCTTCCTGGAGGGACGGCACCCGCCACACCATCTCGCCGGCGACGCCCAGCGGTTCCCGGCTGGTCGCGAGCACCGACACCTCGGGACACGACCGCAGCATCGTCTCCGCCAGCTCGGCGCTCGACTCGAGCAGGTGCTCGCAGTTGTCGAGGCACACCAGCACGCGGCGGTCCCGCAGCTGCAGCGAGAGCGCCCGGCGTGGCCCACCGACCGGCTCGACCATGACGCCGATGGTCGAGGCGGTCAGCTCTGCGACCAGGGCGGGGTCGGTGACGGGGCCCAGGTCGACCCACCAGACCCCGTCCGGCCAGTGGTCGGCCAGCTCGGCGGCGGCCTGCGCCGCCAGTCGCGTCTTGCCGGCACCACCCATCCCGGTGAGCGTCACGAGGCGCTCGCCACGGACCATCCGCTCCACGGCGGCCAGCTCGTCGGCCCGGCCCACGAAGCTGGTCAGGTGGATCGGCAGGTTGTGGGCCACCGCGTCCAGCGAGCGCAACGGCGGAAAGTCGCGGCCGAACCCGTCGGTCCGCAGCTCGAAGACCCGCTCCGGGTGGGACAGGTCTCGCAGCCGGTGCGTCCCCAGGTCGAGGAGCGAGGCTCCCTCCGGCACTGCGTCGGCGACCAGCGACGCCGTGGCCGACGACAGCAGGGTTTGGCCCTCGTGGGCGATGTCGCGTAGCCGGGCGCCGCGCGTCAACGCCGCCCCCGTGTAGTAGCGCTCGTCGCGCAGCAGCGCCTCGCCGGTGTGCAGCGCGGTCCGGGGCCGGGGCCGGTCAAGGTCGGGCCCGGGCTCGGCCAGGAGGCGGCGCTGGATGTCGAGGGCCGCGGCCACCGCGTCGGCCGGCGCCCCGAACACGGCGACGACGGTGCCGTTGGCGGCGGCAGGGACCTGGGCTTCGGGTCGCAGGCCGTGGTGTGCGGGCACGACCGCATCCACCACATCGGCACGGGACGCGTCGCTGACCAGGAACGTCACCGTTCCCGCCGGCAGTATCGACGAGCGCTCGTCAGCGTTCATCGGGTGCGTCCAGGCATCGCACGATGACCCAAGTCTGGCGCGGCGGGGCACCATGGCGGCCCCGATTAGCCACGTGGCCGATGTTCCGTGCCGACGATGGTGCGAGCGTCGGCCGCCTGGAGACCTTCGACGACGTGCTGTCCGGATGGATCGCCGCCGAGGGGCGTGGCGACGCCGCGGTGCTCGGTGCCCTGCTGGACGACGACTTCCGGGGCGACGGGCCTCGCGGCTTCGTGCTGACCAAGCAGCAGTGGATCGATCGCTACCGCACCGGGGACCTGGCCAACGACGCCTTCGCCTGGGAGGAAACGCGCGTCCGGGTGCACGACGACGCCGCCGTGGCGATGGGAATCCAGATCCAGACGGCTCGCTACCAGGGTCTGGACTGCAGCGGACGGTTCCTCGGCACCCTGGTGGCCATACGCCGCGACGGTCGCTGGTCGATCGTCAACGTGCAGCTCAGCCCGGCCACCGATGCCCCCGGCACGTAGGGGATCTCGGCCACCGAGTGTCCCTGAATCAGCCAGGTGGGCGATGTCGTGGGCCCGTGTGCAGTGCGAGCGTGCCTCGTGGAGGTGATCGCCCGATGCCCACCACCCCCGACGCGACACGCGACGACGCCGGCCGCGCCGCGCCCCGGGAACCAGCGCCGCTGCAGACCGGGCTCGAGCAGCACCGGCGCGAGCTCACCGGCTATTGCCGGCGGGTGCTCGGATCGTCCTTCGAGGCCGAGGACGCCGTCCAGGAGACGCTGGTGCGGGCATGGCGGAACTTCGATCGCTTCGAGGGTCGGGCGACGTTGCGGTCGTGGCTGTACCGGATCGCGACGAATGTGTGCGCCGACATGATGCGCAGGCCCCAGCGCCGTGCCCGGCCGATGGACCTCGGCGCCCTGACCCACGACGACACGCCCCCCGGAGGAGCGCGGGCGCCCTGCAGCGGTGCCGCGCTGGCGGCGGCCGACCCCGCGGAGATGGCGGCGTCGCGGGAGACGATGCTGCTGGCGCTCGCGGTGTTGCAGCAGCTGCCTTCGCGCCAGCGCGCCGTGCTGATCCTGCGCGAGGTCCTGCGCTGGAGGGCGGAGGAGGTCGCCGAGCTGCTCGGAACGACGGTCGCATCGGTGAACAGCGCGCTGCAGCGAGCCCGTTGCGCGCTGGCGGCCGCCGACGTCAGCGCCGCCGACGCCTGCGCTGCCGTCGACGCCACCCGCCGGAAGCACCTGGCGGCGTGCGTCGATGCCTTCGGACAGGTCGACGTCGACTCGCTGCTGGCACTGCTCCACCGTGACGCCACGGACCGGCGCCGGAATGACCGACGAGTTCCGGGTGGCACATCCGCCCAACGCACGCCCACGAGGAACTGATTCCCGGGAGAACGAGATGCCTCCGGCCAGCGAACCCGACACCAAGTCCACGGAGCCTCGGAGCGATGCCACCACGAGACCAGCCTCGCTGGTGGGCCGGGCCCGAAGCCTCCGGGCCCAGGCAGGGCGGCTCGATCCAGTCCTGGCCGTGGCCTATCGCCGCCGCGCCGCCGAGCTCAGCTTCGAAGCCTGGCTGCAGGCGATCCGCGAGGCCCCGGTCGAGGTCGACCGCTTCGCCGCCGTCGCGGCCTGATCGAGCGGCTGCGACCCACGGGGTCGCGTCGTCCCGCGCGGGCGGGAATTGGCTGGGGCGCATGGCACGTCCCGGGAATACTGGCCGGTCGTGGCGGAGGGTGTGCTCGAGGCGACCGGCCTCGTCAAGTCGTTCGGCCCGGTGCGCGCGGTCGATGGCATCGACCTCAGCGTGCGCGCCGGTGAGCGGCTGGGGCTGCTCGGCCCCAACGGCGCCGGCAAGACCACCACGCTCCTGATGCTCCTGGGGGCCATCACCCCGGATGCCGGCACCATCGAGATCGGGGGCCACCGCCTGCCCCGGCACCGATCGGCGGCCATGGGCCAGGTCGGATTCGCCGCCGGATACCTCCCGCTGCCCGACCGCCTCAAGGTTCGGGAGGCGCTCGCCGTTTTCGCGGGGTTCTACGGGCTCCAGGGACGCGCGGCCCGGGCCGCCATCGACGACGCGCTCGAACGGTTCCGGATCAGCAAGCTCGCCGATCGCCCCTGCGAGCAGCTGTCCTCGGGCCAGCGGACGTTGGTCGGCATCGTCAAGGCCGTCCTCCACCGGCCGCGGCTGCTCGTGCTCGACGAGCCCACCGCGTCGCTCGATCCCGACGTGGCCTACCGCGTCCGTCAGGGTTTGCTCGAGGAGGCAGGCACGGCAGGCACCGCCCTCTTGGTCACCAGCCACAACATGGTCGAGGCCGAGCGCCTGTGCCAGCGGGTGGTGTTCGTCTCGGGGGGCCGCATCGTGGCCGACGGCGCTCCGGCTGCCGTCGCCGAGCGGTTCGGGCACGGCGACCTCGAGGGCGTGTTCCTCGAGCTCGCCGGCACCCTGGAGGACGGGGCGTGAAGCTCAGCTGGCTGCGGATCCGGACGGTTGTTCGGCGCAACTTCGTGGTGCTGTGGCGCAGCCCGCACCGGTGGTTCGACCTGACGGTCTGGCCGCTGGTCGACGTCGTCGTGTGGGGTGCCCTGGGCTCGTTCGTGGCGCAGGAGAACGATGCCAGCCGGGCGGGCACGCCGTACCTGCTCGCCGGGATCATGCTGTTCCACGTCCTGTACCAGAGCCAGATCGCGGTGACGACAGGGTTCATGGAGGAGACGTGGACCCGCAACCTGCTGAACATCATGACCACACCGTTGCGCGAGGCGGAGTACGCCATCGGCCTCGCCCTGTACGGGCTCGCGAAGCTGGCACTCGGCATGACGGCGGTGGTGGTCACCGCGCTGGTCTTCTTCGGCTTCAACCTCGCCGACGTGGGATGGGCGCTGGTGCCGATCGCGCTGGTGTTGCTGATCGCGGCATGGTCGGGCTCGCAGTTCGTGATCGGGCTCATGCTGCGGTACGGGCAGAGCGCCGAGATCCTGGCGTGGGGTGTGCTGTTCGTCGTCATGGCGCTGTCGGGCGTGTTCAACCCCGTCGAGTCGATACCGGGCCCGCTCCAGCCGATCGCGCGGGTCCTGCCGACGACCCACGCCTTCGCTGCCGCCCGCACGGTGCTGGACGGCGAGCCCCTCCCGTGGGGTGAGATCGGTGCCGGCCTGGCCGGCGCCGCCGTCGCGGCCGCCGCCGGCCTGGCGTACGTCGTCCGGATGCTGGCCGTGTTCCGCCGTCGCGGCTACGTCACCCGGTTCAGCTGAGGGGCATGGACGTCGAGCTGGCTCAGCGGGTGGCGAACGGGGCGCTGTCATCGGCCCGTTCCGGGGCGTCGGTCGATTGGGGCAGCCGACGTGGTGAGGGCGTTCGCCCGGGGCGATCGCGCAGTGTTGGCCCTGGCCCGCAGACGGTGCCTGGCCGGCGCTGACCAAGATCCGGACGATGTCGCCGCCCGACGGGCGGTTGCCCTGCTCGACGCCAGCGTGGCCCGACTCACATGACGCTGATCGGACTGGACCGGGCGTGACGGAAGGGCCACGATCCAGCCGGACACGTGGTGTGGGCTGGTGTCCATGATCGGCGTCCAGTGCCTTCCGCCCCCGGACTGACAAGCCCGGTCGGTTCCAACGTGGGCCGCGTGGCCACCGAGGACGACGTGCGGCGGATCGCCCTGTCGCTGCCGGAGACGATCGAGAAGCCCTGGTTCGGCACCCCGGGGTTCCGGGTGAAGGACAAGGGCTTCCTCCGGATCCGCTCCGAGGCCGACGGGTTGGTGGTGTGGGTCTCCGACCTCGGCGAGAAGGAGGCCCTCCTCGAGTCGGAGCCCGAGAAGTTCTTCACGACCCCGCATACGACGGCCATCCCACCGTGCTGGTGGACCTGCCCGCCGTCGACGTCGAGGAGCTGCGCGAGCTGATCACCGAGTCGTGGCTCGTCTGGGCGCCCAAGCGGGTCCGTCAGGCCTACGAGGGCGAGGTCGCCGGCGACGCCTAGGCGGCTCCGACGGGCTCGGGCGACAGGTCGACCCGGCGCAACAGCTGGGCGTTGAGGGCGACCACTATGGTCGACGCGCTCATGAGGATGGCGCCGACGGCGGGCGACAAGGTCAGGCCGGCCCACGCCAGAACGCCGGCCGCCAAGGGGATGGCCAGCACGTTGTAGCCGGCGGCCCAGCTCAGGTTCTCGACCATCTTTCGGTAGCTGGCCCGCGACAGCTTGATCACCCCGACCACGCCGCGGGGGTCGCTACCGGCGAGGACCACGCCTGCCGACTCGATGGCGACGTCGGTGCCGGCGCCAATGGCGATGCCGACGTCGGCCCGGGCCAGGGCGGGGGCGTCGTTCACGCCGTCGCCGACCATCGCCACCGAGAGGCCCCGACCCTGCAGCTCGATCACGGCCTTGTCCTTGTCCTCCGGCAGCACCTCCGCGAACACCTCGTCGATGCCGAGGTCGGCCGCGACCGCGTCCGCAACCTGCCGGGCGTCGCCGGTGATCATCACGACCTGGATGCCCATCGATCGCAAGCCGGCGACGGCCTCGCGCGCCTCGGGCCTCACCTCGTCCTCCAACGCGAAGGCGCCGATCACCGAGTCACCGCGCACGAGATGGAGCACCGCCGCGCCCCGGGCGTGCCAGCGCTCGATGGTGGCCTCGAGCTCGCGTGGGACCTTCGCCCCCCTCTCGCGGAGCAGCGCAGGCCCACCGACCGCGTAGACCGTGCCTACGACGGTCGCTTCGACGCCCCGCCCCGTGAGGGACCGGAAGCCGTTCGCGGTCGCGACCCCTCCCCGCTCCTTGGCCGCGGCGACGATCGCCCGAGCCAGCGGATGCTCACTGTCGGACTCGACGCCACCGGCGATGCGCAGCACCTCGTCCTCGGTGAACGTCTCGGCCGCGGCCACGCCGGCGACCACGTGGGCCCCCCGCGTCAGCGTGCCGGTCTTGTCGAACAGGACGGCATCGATCGTACGCATGCGCTCGAGCGCGAGCCGGTCCTTGACCAGGATCCCGGCCCTGGCCGACACCGCGGTCGACAGCGAGATGACGAGCGGGATGGCGAGCCCCAGGGCATGCGGGCACGCGATCACCAGCACGGTCACGGTCCGGACCACGGCGTTGTCGGTGTCGCCCAGCGCCAGCCACACCAGGAACGTCACCACCCCGGCGCCGGTGGCGATGTAAAACAGAAGCGCCGCGAATCGATCGGCCAGCGCTTGGGCCCGGCTGCGGCTCGATTGCGCCTCGGCGACCAGCCGCTGGATGCCGGCCAGGGCGGTGTCGTCGCCCACTGCCTCGACGCGCACCCGTATGGCCGAGTCCGTGGACACCGTGCCGGCGACGACCTTGTCGCCCGGCGACTTCGGCACCGGCTGCGACTCGCCCGTGATCATCGCTTCGTCCAGCCCCGCCTCGCCCTCGACGATCACGCCGTCGGCCGGGACCCGGGCACCCGAGCGGACCAGCACGACGTCACCGGGACGCAGTTCCGCCAGGGGCACGGTCGTCACCTGGCCGTCAGGCCCGACGCGCTCGGCTTCGTCGGGCAGCAGCTCGGCCAGCGCCGCCAGGGCACCCTGGGCCTGGCCGATGGCCTTCATCTCCTGCCAGTGGCCCAGCAGCATGATCGTGACCAGCGCCGCCAGCTCCCACCAGAACTCGAGGTCCAGCCAGTCGAGAGAGGTGGCCATCGAGGCGCCGTAGGCCACGACGATCGCCATCGAGATGAGCAGCATCATCCCGGGCTGGCGCGCGCGTAGCTCGGCTACACCCCCGGCCAGGAAGGGCCAGCCGCCCCACCAGAACACGAGCGACCCGAGCACGGGCCCGAGCAGGTCCATCCCCCAGAAGTCGAGGGAGTAGCCGAACCAGTCCATGACCATCTCGCTGGTCACGACCAGCGGGATCGTGAGCACGAGGCTCAGCCAGAACCGTCGGCGGAACGTCTCCGGATCGTGTCCGGCGTGCCCGTCATGCCCGGCACGGTGGCCCTGCCCCGCGTGACTGGCGTGGTCCGCATGGGGGTCGGCGGCGTGGGCCCTGGTCGCGCGCTGTGATGCCTCGGGATCGACCCGGTGTTCGGCGTGGATGTCGGAGTGCGTCTGAGCGCCCGGCATGGCGGTACCTCCTGAAGATACCCTAGGGGGGTACCTCCGCCGAAACAAACCCGGCGGCCCCCTCAGGTGCCGCAGCCGGCGACCGCCGGATCGGCCACGGTCGCGAGCGGTCCGCATGAGCTGCGAAGCTGGGCCCATGAGTGGACCGGTCGCGGCCACCGACGCGGCGCCGGACATCGCCGAGTCCGGCCGGCCCGAGGGTCCGACCGTCGAGCTCGTGCCGAGCCGGCCCGCCAGCGTCGGCGGCGTCGAGGTGCGCCGGGCGCTGCCCCGGCGGCAGCGGCGGACGATCGGCGCCTGGTGCTTCGCCGATCACTTCGGTCCGGTGCCTCCCACCGGGCCGGGGGGCGGCATGCGGGTCGGTCCGCACCCCCACACCGGCCTCCAAACCGTGACGTGGTTGGTCGAGGGTGAGGTCGTCCACACGGACAGCCTCGGCAGCGAGCAGCTGATCCGCCCCGGGCAGCTCAACCTGATGACCGCGGGGCGCGGCGTCGCCCACGCCGAGCAGACGCCGGCGAGCTACGGAGGCGTGCTGCACGGCATCCAGCTCTGGATCGCCCAGCCGGACATCACGCGCTATCACGTGCCGGCCTTCGCGCATCATGCCGAGCCGCCGATCGCGGAGTACGGGCCGTGCCGAGCGACGGTGCTCATCGGCAACCTCGCGGGCGTGCGATCCCCGGCCCAGCGGGACATGGGCGTCCTCGGCGTGGAGCTCGCCACGGCCACCCGCACGGACGTGTTCCTCCCCGTCGATGCCCAGTTCGAGCACGGGCTGATCGTGCTGGCCGGGGAGGTGACGGTCGGTGACGACCTGGTGCGTCCGGGCGTGCTCGCCTACCTGGGCCGGGGGCGTGACGAGCTGATGTTCGCCATGCTCGGCAACAGCCGGGCGCTGTTGCTCGGCGGGTGGCCGTTCACCGAGGACCTGCTCATGTGGTGGAACTTCGTAGCCCGCACCCGGGGCGAGATCGAGCAGGCCTGGACCGAGTGGGAGCGCGGCACGGCCCGCTTCGGCCGGGTCGTCTCGGAGCTCGGACGCATCCCGGCGCCGCGCCCCAGCTGGCTGCCGAAAACCTGAGCAGGCGCGCGGGTGCCGCCAGTGGCGGCCCTTCGTCAGGGCAGGCGTCCGACGTCGCGGTGATCGGCGGCCACCGACGGCGCGAGGTGGCTGAGCTGCCAGGTGACATCGGCCTGGCACGTCGGGCACCGCGGCGCCACCGTCCGGGGGGCGAACTCCCGCAGGGTTCCGTTACCCGGGCAATCGGGGTGGTCGACGATCTCCCATGTGCCCGCCCGCGGCATCCGGGTCCCGGTCTCGATCCGCGTTCCCACCGGCACCGGCTCGTGTTGGGCCTCGCCGGGGGTATCCATGGGGAGGCTCATATCCCACTTTCGATCATGGCGACGTAGGGATCGGGCGGGGGGCCGGCGCCCGGCCGGGCGGCACCCGCCGCTCGGGGGTCGGCGACGGCGGGGGTGTCGGGATCGGCGGATTGGGGTCGGGCGGCCGGTCCGGACCCGGATCGGGTGGGGGCATCGGGGTCGCCCGAGGTTCGGTCACGGCCGTCGGCCACGGCGAGCGGATCATCGTTGGACGGGCTACCCCCGTGCGCACCGGGTAACCCGCGTTGTGGCTGGACTCAGGTCAGCAGCAGGGCGAGCGCCAGCGCGTCGGCCAGCGCCAGCGAGCCGGCCAGCGACGCCACGGTCCAAGGCGCGGCCCCCCGGGGCACCGGCCGTCGCTGGAGCGCCTGGATGCGCGTCAACGTGGCCGCGAACCCCGGCATGGCGACGACGAGGCCGAACACGACCGCAAGGACCAGGGACGGTCCGCCCCGTGTCAGGCGCGTCGCCACCGCGGCCAGGGCACCGGCGGCAAGGGCGGTGCGGACCCAGGCCAGTTGCGTGCGTTCCGCCTGGAGGCCGGTGGCGCCGGCGTTCGGAGCGGATGCTCCGGTCATCGCACCAGGAGGACGACGGCGACCGTGCCGGCCACCGCAGCGATCACGGTGGCGAGGATGGGGACGGCGAGGGGATGGGGGAGCGGCTCGCCCCGGCTCATGGCGCGCTCGATCTGGCTCCAGCGCACGTAGCTGGCAACCGCCAGGACCAGGCTGAGCACGACGGCCGCGACCGCGAGGGTGGTGCGTACGTGCCGGATCCCGAAGGGCGGGACGACCTGGCGGAGCGCGATGCCGCCGGCCAGCAGCGCCAACGACGTGCGCATCCAGGCCAGGAAGGTGCGCTCGTTGGCCAGCGTGAAGCGGTAGTCCGGGAAGTCGGGATCGCGCTCGCCCTCGTCGCTGGGCACGGCCGTAGCCTGGCAGGCGGCCGACGGTCAGTGAAGGATGCCCGCCGGCGTGGGGCCACCTCATGTCGATGCCGGTCGTCGAGGTCATCGGTTCCGGCGTGCGAAGCCCGAGGTCATCGGAACCGAATCCCGAACCTATGGCCTCGCCTCTGGCCGGCGGAACCCATGGACTGGTGGCCGGATCCGGGCGTCGCCGTCGGCGCCGGCGTCGAACTCGGTGTCGAGGTCGGGGTAGCGGCGCCCGGCGTGGGCAGCGGCATCGGTGCCGGCATCGGCGCCGGCTGATCGGCCCACTCGGATGCCGGGCGATCGTCCGTCGGCGGCCCAACGGCCGCCCCGGTGTCGGCCGTCGGGGACGCCGCCGCTTCCGCGCGCCGTCGAGCGGCCAGTTCGTCGAGGACGGCCAGACCGAACACCGCGAACGCCAGTGCGAACGCGGCGCCCCCGACGCCATAGACGGCATAGCCGACCAGCACCACGACCCAGGGCACCAGCAACCCGACGTGCACGCTGTAGAGCGAGATGCGACGCCGCACCACGTAGGAGTCCACGAGCTGGCAGGCGACGATCACGACGGCGGCCACGATCGCGGCGAGGTCGGAGCGCAGCGCCAGGAGCAGCAGGATGAGGGGCAGGTTGCCCAGCACGATGCCGACGTGCGGCAGCATCGCGAGCAGCCCGGCCGCAAGCCCGAGCGCCGCCGGCGACGGCACGTCGAGCAGGTACGCGATGCCGGTCACGAGCAGTCCGACCAGGAGTCCCTCGGCGAGCATCAGCAGCACCGCCCGGCGCGACCGGTTGAGTGCCCGGGTGACGACGGCGGCGACCGCCTCCCGCTGCCGGGGGGAGGGCAACTGGTTCACGGCGGATTGGGCGAATCGGGGCCCGTACGACATCAGGAACAGCGTCAGGATCCCGCCCACGAGATAGGTCGGCGCGGTGCCCGCAGTGGACACCAACACCTCGTCACCACCGGTGACGCGTTCGTCGAGCGTGTCGACGAACAAGTCCACGCGGCGGGAGGCGTCGACGTCACGGGCCAGGTCGCCCACGCTGTCGTCCCGCTCCTCCAGGCTCTCGGCGGCGTCCTCTGCGGCGCGACCGAGGCGGTCGAGGCCGTCGGCCAGGTCGTCGAACGCCATGTAGGTCACGGCGAAGGTGGCGCCCCCGACGACCACCAGGGCGACGATGACCGCGGCCAGCCGCGGGATGTGGCGATCGAGCAGGTCGACGATCGGGTCGATGAGGACGGCCACCACGACCGCCGCAACGGCCCACGAGAGCGGACGATGGGCGGCCACGAAGATCCGCTGCGCCACAACCCCCGCCACCAGGACGAGCACGCCCACCACCGCCGACCGGACGGTGATGCGCACCACGCGGTGCTCGGTGGGGCGTTGGCCGGGCTGCACCGAGGCGTACCGTACCGGTGTGGCCGACGAGGTGACCGCCGAGCAGGCCTCCGGACCGCCGGGTGATCGGCGCGATCAAGCCGACGTATCGGGCGGCCGCGTCCTCGTCGACATCGATCCGTGGTCGTTCGTGGCGCTGGTCCTGGCGGCGGCCGTGGCGGTGGCGCTGTTCGCCATCAGCGATCGGGCCAGCGACGTTCTGACGGGCATCGGTGTCGGTGTCCTGCTGGGCCTGGCGCTGACCCCGGTCGTCAACGCCGCCCAACGCCGCTGGAGCACGACCCGCGGCACCGCGGTCGTGATCGTGGGCGCCGGCCTGACGCTCGCCGTCGCCGCCATCGTGCTGCTGGTCGCGCCGGCGGCGATCCGGCAGTCCCGTGAGTTCAGCGACGAGCTGCCCACGACGGTGCGGGAGTTCTACAGCTGGCCGATCATCGGCCCCCGTCTCGAGGAGGCCGACGCTGCCGGGTCCATCGAGAGGTGGATCGAGGACGCGCCCGCTCGGGTCGACGACGCCACCCTGGCCAACCTCGGCGAGCGGCTGCTCGGCGGTGTGCTGAGCGCCGTGGTCGTGCTCATCACCGCCCTGGGCGTGCTTGTCGACGGCGAGGGGATCGTCCGCCGCTTCCGGGTGCTCGTCCCCGTGGGCCGTCTGGGGCAGGCCGATCGCCTGGGGCGGATCGTCTACTCCACGTTTGGCAGCTACTTCGCGGGCTCCATGTTCGTGGCCATTCTCGCCGGGCTCGTGACGTTGTCGACCGGCCTGCTGCTGGGCGTGCCGTTGGCGCCGGTGGCGGGGCTCTGGACCACGTTCACCAACCTGATCCCCCAGATCGGCGGCCTCCTCGGTGGTGGGTTCTTCGTGCTGCTGGCCGTCACGCAAGGACCGATCGTCGCCGTGATCGCCCTGGCGGTCGTCATCGCCTACCAGAACCTCGAGAACCATGTCATCAGCCCCGCCATCGTCGGCCGGGCGGTCAACCTGTCGCCGCCCGCCACGATGCTGGCGGTCCTCGTGGGCGGGGCGGCCGCCGGGGTCCCCGGCGCGTTGGTGGCCACGCCACTGTTCGCCGCCAGCAAGGCCGTCTACCTGGACAGGCGCGGGGAGATGCCCGAACCCGAGACGCAGGTCATGCGCAAGCGCCTGTCGGGCCTGCGCCGCCGGCTGCCGTGGCGGCGTGGTGGCGAGCAGGCGGGCGACGCCGGCGACGGGGACGACGGTCACCCGAGGCAATAGGGTCCGTCGCACCGACTCCGGGGCTCGCAGGTCCGGGGGCGGGACCGTACCGCCTCGAGAGCCCCCAGCGGTCCGTATTGCCTCGGGTTCACACCGGCAGATCCCCGGTTGCCGTCCGCGTCGAGCCGTGGTCCTTGTAGGCGGCGATGGTGCGCTGCGCGATGCGCATCTGGTGGACCTCGTCGGCACCGTCAGCGAACCGGGCCCAGCGGGCGTGCTGGTACATGCTGGCCAGCGGCGTGTCGGTCGAATAGCCGAGGGCGCCGTGCACCTGGATCGAGCGGTCGATGATGCGGTTGAGCGCGTTGGCGACGAAGTGCTTGGCCATCGACACCTCGCTCTTGAAGTCGAGCTTGTGGTCGATCCGGTAGGCGGCGTGCAGCACCATGAGCTTCGCCTGGTACAGCTCCATGGTCGAGTCGGCGATCATCCACTGGATGCCCTGCTTCTCCGCCAACAGCGACCCGTGGGCGAAGCGGTTGAGCGAACGGTCCACCATCATGTCGAGGGCCGTTTCGGCCTGGGCGATCCAGCGCATGCAGTGCGCCAGCCGGGCCGGGCCGAGGCGGTACTGACCGAGCAGGTGGCCCTGGCCCCGCCCGCCCAGCATGTGGTCGTCGGGCACCCGGAGGTCCTCGATGCGGATCTCGGAGTGGCCGGTCGAGCCGTGCATGGTCTCGATCTGGCGGACCTCCGTCCATCCGTCGGACGGGATGTCGACGATGAATGCCGTGTTGGCCGCCTGGGGCAGCTCGGGGTCGTCCTCGGTGCGGGCGATGAGGATGGCGAAGCTGGCCCGGTGAGCGTTGGAGATGAACCACTTGTGGCCGTTGATCACCCACTCGTGGCCGTCCTGGTAGGCGTGGGTGCGGATCAGCGTGGGGTCCGACCCCGCCACCCCGGGCTCGGTCATGGCAAAACAGCTCATGGCCCGGCCCTCGCACAGCGGGCGCAGGTAGCGCTGCTTCTGCTCCTCGGAGCCCCAGTGCAGCAG
>JBKPHE010000159.1:0-23183 GCA_046744485.1 Actinomycetota bacterium
TCCTCGCCGCCTTCGCTCACGGGCTGCCGCAAGTGTGTCTCCCCCAAGCTGCCGACCAGTTCCGCAACGCGTCTTCCTGCGCCTCCACCGGCGCCGGGATCGCTCTGGTCGGCGAGGAGGCAACCGAAACGGCGATCGGCCTCGCGCTGCAGTGCGTCTCGTCGGAGCCCGAGATCCGCGACCGCGCCCGGGAAGTCCAAGACGAGATCGCTGCCATGCCCGACCCGGCCGCGGTCGCCGAACCCTCGAGCGGCTCGCTGATCCCTGACGACGAGGAGTGCACGGAACCCAGACGGATGCGAACCAGGATCCGGTCCCGCTGGCGCGACGAATGCGCGATACCGCAGTTATCGCGTCATCACCGGACCTGTCTGACCGGTGGTTGACAACCCAGTACCCCGGGCACCACGGCACAGCCACGGGGCTGGACACCGACCCCAAGCGAGGTCGATGCCATGCCCGAACCTACGTACCCTGACAACCGCGCTCAGCCGGTGGCCCTCGTGGTCCAGTTGCTCGCCGAAACAGTCAGCCGCGTCGATGCGACTGACGTGTCACGCGACGACCCCATGCGACGGCCATCGCTCAGCCCACCAACACGTTATAGGTCCAGACGAGCCGGCCGTCCGGCGGGAGCATCACGGCGGCCATCGCGTCGGCTGTCGTCGTCGTGTCGACGTGCGGGTGCCCAACCGCGACCTCGGGGCTGCCGACGAGGCTGCTGGCACTACCCGACCCTAAACGTGCGGCGCCAGCATCCGCGTCATGTCGACGGTGTCGAAGTCCGTGACGCCGTGCCGAGCCTTCCACAGCGTGACGGCGTCGTCGATCAGCGTCCGGGCGGTGGCACCGGTGTGGACGGTGACTCCGGCCGGGGTGTTGCCCGGGTAGGCCCCGGTGCCCAGCCAGCAGATGGTCACGTTCTCGTAGAGGTCCCGCAACCGCTCCGGCAGCATCGGGCCGTCCGCGGAGTTGAAGTCCCCGACCATCGAGATGATCGTGTCCCGCATCACCAGGTACGGCGAGTTGGTCTGCATCTTGTAGATGTAGCCGGAGGTGGACACGTCCGAGGGCTGCTTGTGCCCGCCCGGCCCGGGGGTCAACTTCACGACGCAGTTCTCGACGGTCTGGGTGTTAGCCGCCACTGGGGAGCCGGCTTCGTCGTTCGCCCGGGTGGACAGCAGGGTGTGTGTGTCCTCGAACAGGCAGTCGAACAGGTGCAGCTGGCGCTGCTCGTCGTTCTCAATGCCGTCGTCGCGGTTCTTCCAGAACCAGCTGTTGCGAATGTAGATCGTCCCGGTGGCGGTCCGGGTGCCGTCGCCGTAGACGCCGAAGCCGTCCCAGGTGTTGTGGCAGCGGATGCCGTCGACGACGGCCCAGGACCCGCTGGCGAAGTACACCCTGGGGTCGCCGTCCATGTTGGCGTTGCCGATGATCTCGTCGTAGGCGAGATCCGGGTCCATGCCGTCGTCGATCAGGCCCTGTATGTAGGAGCCGTGCTGGAGATCGGTCCAGCCCAGCGTGGTGGACTGGTCGCCGGTCACCTTGGCGCCGATGATCGCCGGGGCGGTGGCCGGCGTGGTGTAGCCCAGCCGGATCGGCCTGGAGTTCTTCTGGTGGTTGGTCGGCGCGCGCGGGCCGTTGTACCGGCCGGTGGGGTAGGTGTCGGGGCTGGTCGCGTCGCAGTCGAAGTGCCCGGACGCGGTGAAGTTCCGCATGTCCCAGGTCTTGGAGGCCGTGGGCGAGGCCTCCCAGTAGCCGTTGCCCTCGCCCCCGTCGTCGACCCCTGTCGGGGCGGTGAGGTTCTCTCGGGCCAGTAGGTCGGCGGTGGGCAGGCCGAGCGAGTAGCGCGGGTCCATGGCCGGCTCGCCGCCGGCGTCACGTGCCTCGTCGTCGGCGTCACGTGCCTCGTCGTCGGCGTCACGTGCCTCGTCGTCGGTGTCACCTGCCTCGTCGTCGGCACTGCACGCGGCCAGCCCGAGGACGGCGACGCCGAGCAAGCCGCGGCCGGCCTTGACCAGGAATAACCGCCGCCCTATGGCCTGGGTCTCGAGCCCGCTCATGCCCCCGACCGTGCTGCGCCGGCACCTGCGCGTCAAGGCGACGAGCGGTGACGGGCGGACCGACATGCGTCCCAGCGCGGATGGGCGCCACAGCCACCGGTGACCCGTTCAGGTGTTCAGGTCCTATGTGCGAGAGGTGGCCTGTTCGACGCCAATGCGGCCGCGGCGGCCGGGCTCTGTACTCGCCCGAGCGGAGCTAGCGTCGAAGTAGCCTGGGCGACCGTGCTGGCGATGTCGGAGGAAACCCGCGCGAGATGGTTGCGACCTGATTGGTGCGCTCGCCGCCCTAATCGGTATGGTAGATAGCGAGTGGGCGATTTGAATGCGGACGTCAGCGGGCACGCCCCGTGCCCCGGGGGTCGAGCGTGCTCGACAGACGGTGGCGACGGCGCGAAGGTGAGTAAGACGTAGCTCGGCACGCCGGGTTCAGCGCGGGAAGGGCGGATCATGAGACGGACGCGTTGGGTTGAAGGGGTCGGCGCGCTGGTGGCCGCCTCGACGGTCGCCATGACCGTCGGGAGCACGCTGCCGGCGCAAGCTTCGCTGTTGCACCCGGCAGTGGTGTCGGAAAACCCGGCCGATACCACCCCGCACATCGTCCTCAGCGACACGTCGTTTGACGTGCGCGCCTTCGCGCAGGTCGGTCGCACCATCTATGCCGGTGGCCTGTTCAACGAGGTGCAGGACTGGGCCAGGACGACCACGTATGCCAGGCAGAACTTTGTCGCCTTCGACAGCGAGACAGGGGTCATATCACCGCTCAACCTGGCGTTCGACGGGACTGTGGGCGCCATCGAGGCAACCGCCGATGGGACCGCGCTCTTCATCGGGGGCGCCTTCTCGAGGGTCAACGGGATCACCCGCCGGGGAATCCTCAAGTACGACCTGGTCAACGATCGGGTCGACCCGACCTTCGCGCCGACGGGCATGCGAACGGTGCACGACATCAAGCTCCTCGCCAACGGTTCTGTCATCGCGGCGGGGAACTTCACGAAGAAGCTGATGACGCTGAACCCGACGACCGGCGCAGACACCGGCGCCATCAACATCACGGTCACCGGGGTGGTCAACCCGGACGACGAGACCAGGGTCCGACACATCGCGGTCTCACCGGACGGCACCCGGTTGGTGGCCACGGGCAACTTCGCCGCGGTCAACTCCCAGACCCGCAGACGGGCCTTCATGCTGAACCTCGGCTCGACCGCGACGCTCAGCACTTGGTACTCGCCCCGCTTCGACGTGAACTGCCCGGCGGGAGGCAGCAGGCGGGAATGGGCCCAAGGCGTGGATTTCTCTCCCGATGGTTCCTACTTCGCGATCGTCACCACCGGGGGACCGAACGGTACCACCGGGCTGTGTGATGCTGCGGCCCGGTTCGAAACCGCGAACGTCAGCTCCACGGTCCAACCCACCTGGATCAACTTCACCGGCGGCGACACCCTCTACAGCGTGGCGGTCACGGGCCCAGCCGTGTACGTCGGCGGCCATCAACGTTGGCTGAACAATCCCCTGGGCCGCGACTCGGCCGGTCCCGGCGCGGTCGAGCGCCCGGGCATCGGTGCCATCGACCCGGTGACCGGCCTGGCGCTCCCTTGGAATCCCACCAAGTCCCGCGAACACGGCACCATGGTCCTGTTCGCCACCCCAAGCGGGCTCTGGGTCGGCAGCGACGGCGCCAATTTCGGACACGAAGACCACGCCGGGATCGGCTTCGCCCCGCTGGACCCCGGGCCCACGCCCGACACGACCCGGCCGAACACGTTCATCGACTCGGGCCCGTCAGGCTCCGTGTTCGGCACGTCGGCCACCTTCAGCTTTTCGGCCACCGAGCCGTCGACGTTCCAGTGCCGCCTCGACGGCGGCACGTTCGCACCGTGCACATCACCGACGAGCTACGCGAACTTGGCCATCGGATCGCACACCTTCCAGGTTGTCGCCATCGACGGCTCCTTCAACGTCGACGCGAGCCCGGCGGAGCAGAGCTGGACCGTGGTTCCCCCGTCCACCAACCTGGTCGGAAATCCGGGCTTCGAGGTGGACACGTCCGGCTGGAAGGGCGATGCATCGGCCAACACGCTGAGCCGGGTCGCGGGCGGCCACTCGGGCGGTTGGGCCGCGGCGATCTCGAACACCCTGGCCGGTGGCACCTGCGGGCTGAACGACACGCCGAACTGGGTGAGCACCACGGAGGCCGGTGGCTACACCGCGAGCATCTGGGCCCGCTCGGACACCCCCGGGCTCACGCTCAAGCTGCGGATGCGCGAGTTCGCGAGCGGTGTGCTGCAGGGGTCGGTCTCGACGTCGCTGGCGCTGACCTCGTCGTGGCAACAGGTGACGGCGGCCTACACACCGGTCGCGCCGGGACTGTCGAGCCTCGACTTCGAGGCGTTCACGGCCAACTCACCCGTCGGCGTGTGCTTCCAGGCCGACGACGCATCCATCACCCGCTGAGCGGCGAACCGCATGCCGTCCGTTCGGGAGCGCATGCTCAGAGCCTGTCGCAGTTGATCAACCATGTCCCGGATGCGCGCTCATGCCGCGGGACTTGTGCCGGCTGTGGCGCATCACGCCACTCGCAGCATGCGACGTGGCGGCGCGCGAAGCTGCTCGCCGACCATCTGGGCGAGGAGCTGGTGGCGATGGCGGTGGTGCGGGGCGAGGCCGACATCTACGCTCATTCCGCCGGGCAGTGCTAGTGGGATTCGGCCGCGCCGGTAGGGATCTAGCCGTTTGCCGACCCGAGCTCGCTGCGGCCGTCATGGAACTCGGTCTGGAGCCCGCGTGAAGACGCTGACCCATCTACAACGCCTCGAATCCGAGAGCATCCACATCATGCGTGAGGCGGTCGCGGACAGCGAGCGGCCGGTGATGCTCTACTCGATCGGCAAGGACAGCTCGGTGATGCTCCGTCTGGCTATGAAGGCCTTCTATCCGTCGAAGCCACCGTTCCCGTTGCTCCACGTCGACACCACCTGGAAGTTCCGGGACATGTATGCCTTCCGCGACCGGATGGCGGCCGAGCTCGGGCTCGATCTGATCGTCCACCAGAACCCTGAGTGCGTTCGGCTCGGGATCAATCCGTTCGAACACGGGTCGGCGCTGCACACCGACATGTGGAAGACCGAGGGGCTCAAGCAGGCGCTAGACCTCCACGGGTTCGACCTCGCGTTCGGGGGGGCACGGCGCGACGAGGAGAAGTCGCGGGCGAAGGAGCGCGTGTTCTCCATCCGCTCACCTCAGCACCGTTGGGATCCGAAGCGGCAGCGGCCCGAGTTGTGGCGGGTCTACAACGCCCGGACGAACAAGGGCGAAACCGTGCGGGTGTTTCCGCTGTCGAACTGGACCGAGCTCGACGTGTGGCAGTACATCCACCTCGAGCAGATCCCGATCGTGCCGCTGTACCTGGCGGCGCGGCGGCCCGTGGTGGAGCGTGATGGCGTGCCGATCCTGGTCGATGACGATCGGATGCCGCTGGCGCCGGGAGAGATCCCCGAGGAACGCAGCGTCCGCTTTCGGACCCTCGGCTGCTACCCGCTGACCGGCGCCATCGAGAGCTCCGCCGACACCTTGCTCGACGTGATCCAAGAGATGCTCCTGACCACGACCTCGGAGCGCCAAGGCCGGGTGATCGACCACGACGCCACCGCCTCGATGGAGCGGAAGAAGCAGGAGGGTTACTTCTGATGGCGCACGCCGACCGCCTGATCGCCGAGAACATCGAGGCGTACTTGCGCCGACACCAGCACAAGACGCTGCTCCGCTTCATCACCTGCGGTAGCGTCGACGACGGCAAGAGCACGCTCATCGGCCGGTTGCTGTACGAGTCGAAGCTCGTGTTCGAGGATCATCTCGCCGCTCTCGAGGCCGACTCCAAGAAGGTCGGAACTCAGGGCGGCGATCTCGACTTCGCCCTGTTGGTCGATGGCTTGGCCGCCGAGCGGGAGCAGGGCATCACGATCGATGTCGCCTACAGGTACTTCTCCACCGAGGCGCGCAAGTTCGTCGTCGCCGATGCCCCTGGCCACGAGCAGTACACGCGCAACATGGTCACCGGTGCGTCCACCGCGGACCTGGCCGTCATCCTGGTCGACGCCCGTCAGGGAGTACTGACTCAGACGCGCCGCCACACCTACCTGGTGTCGCTCCTTGGCATCCGCCACATCGTGCTCGCAGTGAACAAGCTCGATCTCGTCGACTACTCCCGAGAGGTGTTCGACGCGATCGAGACAGAGTACCGGGGCTTCTCCGCCGAGCTCGGCCTCGGCGACGTTGTCAGCATCCCGATGTCGGCGCTCCGGGGTGACAACGTCACCGAACCGAGCCCCCACACGCCCTGGTACTCGGGCCCGACCCTGCTGGACCACCTCGAGACCATCGAGGTCGACGACGACGTCGCCACCAAGCCGTTCCGGATGATCGTGCAGTGGGTCAACCGGCCCGACTCCGATTTCCGTGGGTTCTCTGGTTTGGTGGTGGGTGGCACCGTTCGACCGGGCGACCGAATCCGCGTGCTGCCGTCGGACTCCGAGTCCACCGTGGCCCGGATCGTCACCTACGACGGCGATCTCGACGAGGCGGTCGCCGGCGAATCGATCACCATCACGCTTTGTGACGAGGTCGACATCAGCCGGGCAGACGTCATCGCGGCGGCCGGCGACCCACCAGGAATCGCCGACCAGTTCGAGTCGCACATCGTGTGGATGAGCGAGGACGAGATGCTGCCCGGGCGGCGTTACCTCGTGAAGCTCGGCGCCACCACGGTCGGGGCGACGATCGACCACCCCAAGCATGGGGTGAACGTCAACACGCTGGAGCACGTCGCCGCAAGGACGCTCGCCCTGAATGAGATCGCCGTGTGCAATGTGTATCTCGATCGGCCGGTGCCGTACGACCGTTACGTCGACAACCGCGACATGGGTGGGTTCATCGTCATCGATCGGATGACTAACACCACGGTCGGCGCAGGATTGCTGCATTTCGCCCTCCGTCGGGCCGACAACGTCCACTGGCAGGCCGTCGAAATCGACCAGACCGCCCGCGCCGCGCTCAAGGGTCACCGGCCTTCGGTCGTGTGGTTCACCGGCATCTCCGGCGCCGGCAAGTCGACGATCGCCAACGTGCTCGAGCGCAAGCTCCATGCTGCCGGTCGCCACACGTACCTGCTCGACGGTGACAACCTTCGGCATGGCCTCAACCGCGATCTCGGGTTCACCACCGCCGACCGGGTCGAGAACGTGCGCCGCGTTGCCGAGGTCGCCGCCTTGATGGCCGACGCCGGCCTCATTGTCCTGGTGTCGCTCATATCGCCCTACCGGGCCGAGCGGCGCCTGGCTCGCGAGCGCGTCGGTGACGGCGAGTTTTGCGAGGTCTTCGTCGACACCCCTCTGGAGGTCGCCGAGGCTCGCGACCGCAAGGGCCTGTACGGTAAGGCCCGCCGAGGCGAGCTACCCAACTTCACGGCGGTCGACGCACCGTACGAGGCACCCGAGCGTCCCGAGATCCATATCCGGACCGCTGCGATGACTCCGGAGGATGCCGCCGAGCTCGTCATGCGCCACCTGGGCGCATGACGAGCGGACGTTGACGCTAGGCGGACGCATTCACGTCGATGTCGTCACCGACATCGACGTGGTGGTGAGGCGGAGACGACCGGGCTCGCCGCCAGGATCGCCAACTCGACGCCTATGTGCGCGAAGGGCAGCTAGAGATTCTCGCGATCGGCCACGCGCTCGTAACCTGGGGTTTACCACACCGACCTTCATTGCTAACCTGTTTGCAGAGACAGCCGTTCAATGTTCGCACGGACAGGGCGAGCGCGGCGAGCGGGCGACGCGTCGGAAATCGACGTGCGATCTGGCAAAGCCCAACCATCCTGTCCTCGGGCGGAAATCGGGGTGGCGGGCCATGCCGTATCAACGAGATGTTGTTGGGTCTATTGCCGGCGCGGGATCTGCCGAGGAGGCCGTATCACTCACCGGGACGCGGGCGGCGCACGTCGCTCCCATGGTGCCGGGGCGGTGCGCTCACCTCGTGGGCCGATCACGGACGCGAGCCCTTCGCACCGAGGCCACCCAACGCCTGCTCGACGTCGTCGTGGGGAGCGTCGCGCTGGCCGCGCTCTCGCTGCCGATGGCCATCGTGGCGCTCGTTGTCCGATGCACATCTCCGGGCCCGGTGGTCTTCGCACAGACCCGCGTCGGTCACCACGGCCGCCCATTCCGATGCCTCAAGTTCCGGACGATGCGCGTCGGGGCCGACACCGAGCTGTCTGCGCTGCTCGAGACCGACAGCAGCGCCCGGACCGCCTTCGCCGCCAGCTACAAGCTGAGCAATGACCCTCGCGTGACCCGAGTCGGTCGATTCCTGCGACGCACGAGCCTGGACGAGTTGCCCCAGCTCGTCAACGTCGTGCGCGGGGACATGAGCCTCGTGGGGCCCCGTCCGGTCGTCCCTGAGGAGCTGTGGCGCTACGGCGATCGGGGCCAGATCGTCCTGCAGGTACGCCCCGGAATGACCGGACCATGGCAGGTGGGCGGTCGCAACGACATCCCATACGCGGACCGGATCCGCCTCGACGTCGACTATGTGCTCCACCGCTCCGTGTCCGGCGATCTGCGCATCCTCGTCCAGACCGTCCGCTATCTCCTGACAGGTCAACCAGGTGCGTCCTGACATCGACGCCGACTCGACCCCCGGACCAGCGTCGCCACCGGTGAACGGCCCAAAGCCGAACGACCCGCCGGTGATCCGGCCACAGGGGAATGGGCTGCGGCCGAACGACGCGGCGATAGGCGATCCGAATCTGACCGATCTGGTCGGCGTCCTCCACCGGCGCAAGTGGTGGATCGCTGCGATCGTGGCTCTCGCCGCGCTCGTCGGTTACGGCCTCGGCTCGCGGTCACCGCTCGAGAGCCGGGCCGACACGAGGCTTCTGCTCGTGGAGCCCTCTGAGGAGGGGGCCGTGTTGCCGGCATCCGATCCGCTGCCGCTCGCAGAGCGCCAGAGTGCGGTGATCTCCCGCGCGGAGTCGCACCAAGTGCGGGCCGAGGTGACCGAGGCGCTCGGCCTCGAGCCCGGCGACATCACGAGCGTGTCCGCCGACGCGGCGGAGGGCGAGAGCTTCGTCACCATCGCGGTGACCACTGTCGACGGGGTCGATACCGCCGCCATCACCGATCGGGTCGCGGCATCGGTCGTCGAGCAACAGCGCGAGGCGGTTGGAGCGCGTTCCGACGCCCTTGCCGCCGAGCTGCGGCGGGCGGCGAAGGAAACCAACGCCGAGATCGCCAACATCGATGCTCAGCTGGAGCAGTTGGCGCGCGACATCGCTGTCCTGCAGCTGGACGTCGGCCGCAACGCCGGCACCGATGCCAGCGTCGAGTCCCAGGTGGCGATCGCCGCCAAGACCGACATGGCCACCGGGCTGCGCAGCAGTCGCGCGGCGTTGGTGTCCACGCAGGCGGACTTCGAGCATCGGGCCAAGGAAGCCGACGTGGCGGGTGCGGTCAGTTCTGGAGGCCTGGAGGTGTACGAGCCCGCCGGGACGGCCGGCACGACGCGAACGCTCCCGCCGGTGCAGCTCAGCGTGCTCGCGGCCTCCATTGCCCTCGTCGTCTTGGTGTGCGCTGCCTACTTCGTCGCCTACCGCACCGAGGCGCCGCGAGGAACCCCTGCGCCGACCACCGAACACGGGTGGGACGGTCGGACCGCCGCACGCGTGCCAGCCCAGGACGATCACCAGCCGGGGGACGGGGAGGATGCTGCCACCGACGTCGAACGAAGCTGAAGAGCAGGGAGCGGACCGACCGGTGACGGGCGGGACAGCGGAGCTGATGGCGCTGGACACCACAGTGCCGACGCGGCCGAGTCGGGTTCTCCAGATGTGCACGCGCTACCTGCGTGGCGGCTCGGAGCAGCGCGTGCGGGACGTCTGCGATGCCTTCTCCGACTCCGATCACACAGTCGTCGTCGGACGGGACTCCGATCCCGAACTGCTGCACAGGCACCTCGACGTCGTGGAGGTCATCGTCGAGCCCTCGCTGTGTCGAGAGCCCAATCCAGTCCAGGACGCCCGCGCCGTCGCGCGGGTGTGCCGGCTGATGAGGGAACGGAGCTTCGACGTGGTCATCACCCATCAGTCGAAGGCCGGCGTCATCGGGAGGATCTCCGCGCACATGTCCCACGGGCCACCGGTCGTGCACTCGCTCTCCATGGCCAGCTTCGGTCCCGGCTACGGACGGATGGCGAACCACATCTACCGCCCCGTCGAGAGGTTTCTCAGCCGATGGACGGATGCCTACGCCGTCGTCGGGCATGACCTGGCCGATCGCTTCGCCCGTATCGGCGTCGAGAGAGCCAAGCTCAACGTGATCCGCTCGGGTGCCCGGCTTCCCAGCGGTGCAGAGGTGCGCGCGGCTGCGCACGCCCGCGTGGCCGCAGTCCACGGGCTGCCCGGCGATCGACCTTGGGTCCTGTATCTCGGTGCCCTCGAGGACCGCAAGAACGTGATGAGCCTGCCGATCCTGCACCAGCAGCTCTTGCTCATGTTGCCTCCGCCCGCGCCCTTCTTGGTGATCGCCGGTGATGGCCCCCGGCACGACGAACTCGTGGCACTGCTGGACCGCATGGGTCTGTCCGGTGACGCCCGTGTGCTCGGCTATGTCCCCGAGCCCGAAGCCCTGCTGGTCGCCGCTGACGTGCTCGTGCTGCTCAGCCGGGCCGAGGGGATGCCGCAGGCGCTGCTGCAGGCGACCGCGGCGGGGACGCCGTTCGTGTGCTGCGAGGTGGACGGGGTCGATGAGTTGCTCGACCTGGGCGCGGCCGGGTTCGTGGTGGACCAGGGCGACGTCGTCGGTGCCGCTCGGGCTGTCGCCCATCGGATCAATGCCGCCGCCCTCCAGCCCGTACCGTGCCCGTGCCCCACAGTGGAGCTGCGTTCCTGGCAGGGGGCCGACGTCGGCTGGGACTACACGATGCTGGTCTCGTCCG
The DNA here is from genome assembly GCA_046744485.1 of Actinomycetota bacterium. Classification (GTDB taxonomy): domain Bacteria; phylum Actinomycetota; class Acidimicrobiia; order Acidimicrobiales; family VFJN01; genus DASQUK01. The sequence goes on from JBKPHE010000159.1 coordinate 11,052, forward strand.
TGCTCGCCCGCCGATCCACAGCACCATGACCGCGGCGCACGCCGCATTCGCGAGAACGCTGCCGGCGGCGCATGCCACGGCCCCGTGGTCCGTCCCAGCACTGGCCGCCGCGCTGTTCGCGACCGGGTTCGCCCTGCCGCGCGCCGGCGGGTTCACCGTCGCCGACGTTCTCATCGGCGCCTTCATCGTGCTCGCCACCCTGGAGATGGCGGCGCGTCACGAGAGACCGCGGCCGATCGTCCTTGCGGTGCTGTTCCCGATCCTGCTTGTTCTCGGCGGCAGCCTCATCGGCGCGTTGGACGTTGGCCTCACCGAGTGGATCGTCTACGACCTGATCCGCGACATCGGTGCGGCGGCGGCGCTGCTGGCCGTGCTACAGGTATTCGATCGGGCGCCGGCGGGATGGTTCCGGTTCCCCGCACGGGCGCTGGCCGCGATCGCGGTGGTCGTCGCGATCCAGCTGGTCTTCCTCGGCCAGGAGACGTTGCGAGCCAGGGCCACCTTCCCCAACCCGAATGTGGCGGGCCACTTCATGGCCACTTGCTTCATGGCCCTGCTGGTGCTGCCGGTCTCGCGCCGGACCCGGATCGCCGGGCTCACGGCCGCCGGCGTCGGGCTGGTCGCGACGGGGTCCTTCGGTGCGATGCTCCAACTGGCCGTCGGCCTGGCCGTCGTGGCCGTCGGCGCCTCCCGGCGGGTCCGCCCCGCGACCCGCCAGCTGCTCGCCTTCGCCGTCATCGCCACGATCGGGGTCCTGGGCGTGGCCGCCGCGTCCGGCGTGCAGTTCCTCCCCGAGCGCGGCGAAACAACCGGTTACAACGCTGCCCATCTGGATCGCACCACCAGCGGGCGCCTCGAGCTCTGGGGCGCCGCGATCGATCAGGTCATCGATAGACCGTGGGGCATCGGGCCCGGGAGCTCCCGGAACCTGGAGGTCCTACGCGAAGGGGACGCGTCGAAAGAGACCCACAGCGAGCCCCTTGCCTTCCTGTCCGAGCGGGGGGCACTCGGGCTGCTGGGGCTGGTGGCACTCTGGGCGACCCTGTGGCGCCTCGCCCCCCCGCGCGGGGTCGGTCGGGCGATGATCTTGGGCCTGGTCGTCGCCTCGCTCGTCCGTGAGACGTCCCACTACCGCCACCTGTGGATACTCCTGGCGCTGGTCGTGACCTACGAACGAACGCTGGCGGCGGCGCGCACCGGGGGCAACCCCACGGTCGTGTCATGACCCACGGTGCGACCCGCACGCGGGTAGCGGCTGGCGGGTTCGCATGGACCAGCCTCGGGTACGGCGCCCAGGCGTTGAGCCAGCTGCTCCTGCTGGTCGTGTTGGCCCGTGAGCTGACCCCCGCGGACTTCGGCGTGGTCCAGGCCGCGCTGGTGGTGATCGGGCTCGGCCGGCTGTTCACCGAATCGATTGTCGGACCCGCGTTGGTGCAGAGGCCTGCGATCTCCGATCGTCTCGTGCGAACGGCTGGGACCATCGCCGTCGTCTGCGGGCTGGTCACCGCCGCCGTGATCTTCGTGTCCGCACCACTGCTCGCGTCCCTTTTCGACACCGAGCGGTTCGTGCCCGTGGTGCGGGTGCTGCAGATCAGCTTCCTGATCCAGGCCTTCGGGGTGGTGTCCGAGTCCCTCCTTCAGCGAGAGCTCCAGTTCCGTCGCCTCGCCCACGCGGCCGTGTGGTCGTTCGTGATCGGCTACGCCGCGGTCGGTGTCAGCCTCGGGCTCGCGGGGGCAGGGGTATGGGCCCTCGTGGGTGCCAATATCGCCCAGCTCGGGGTGTTCACCGCCCTGCTGCTCGTGTTCCGTCCAGTGTCGCTGCGCCCCGATTTCGACCGCGAGTCCGCCCGCGAGCTGATGCACTACGGCGGAGGGTTCACCCTCGGACGGTTCTTCAACTACGCCGCCCTCCAGGGCGATTACGTGGTCGTCGGCAGCACGCTGTCATCGACCGCCTTGGGTATCTATGGGCGTGCGTACCAGCTCCTCGCCACCCCGGCCATGCTGTTCGGCCAGGTCATCGACCGGGTCCTCTTCCCCATGCAGGCGGAGATCCAGCATGACAGGGCGCGGCTGGCCAACCAGTACCGGCGGGAGGTATCGCTCGTCGCCCTCGTGATGCTGCCGCTGAGTGCGTTCGTCTTCGTCCTCGCGCCACAGATCGTCGCCCTGACCCTGGGTGACCGATGGAGTGGCGTCGTGACGCCACTGCGCCTCCTGTCGATCAGCCTGCTCGCCCGCGCCAGCTACAAGCTCAGCGACACCCTTGCCCGGTCGTTGGGCCTGGTCTACGCGCGCGCCGCCCGTCAGCTCGTCTACGCCGTGCTCGTCGTGGTCGGTGCCCTGATCGGCCAACGCTGGGGCGTGTCCGGGGTCGCCGCCTGCGTGGCCGTCGCCGTCATCGCCAACTTCGGCCTCATGGCCCATCTGATCCTCGGTGCGACCGGGCTCACCTGGACGGCCTTCGCCGCGGCCCACTGGCGTGGCGCAGTGCTGGCCGCCATGTTGACGGCGATCGTGGCCCCCGTCGCCGTGGTCGCGGGTCGCGTCGGTCTGTCCCCTGCCGTCACCCTTGCGGTCGGCTGCGCCCTCTGTGCCACGCTGCTCCCCGTCATGCGCACGCACCGGGGCGCGCTCCTCGGGCCGGACGTCGCCTGGATGACCGCCCGCCTCCGGTCCAAGACATCGTCAGTTGACCGGCCGGCGGTGGAGCTGAGGTCGTGAACCCCGACGTCAACCCCGCGACCCGGACGACCGACGCGCCCGCCACGACGTTGGCGCGCCGCGTGCTGGCCGAGCTCGAAGTCGCCGGCGTCGCCCATTGCCACTGGAAGAGCAACGACCATCTCCTGGCCGCGCTCGGTGGCGACACCGACATCGACCTGCTCGTAGACGGCCAGCGGATCGACGATGTGTATCGGATCTTCGCCGGACACGGCCTCCGTCGCGGCCGCGTGGCCGCGACGCGGACCGAGATGGGCCTCGAGGACTTCCTGGGCCACGACGAGACGACCGGCGCGCTGGTGCACTTCCACACCCACTATCGGCTGGTGACCGGCGAGCGGCACCTCAAGCGCTACCGGTTGCCATGGGAACCCGCTGTGCTGGCGTCGGCGGTGCGCAGCGATGCCGGGGTTCTCGTCCCCCATCCGTCGGTGGAGGCTTCGCTGTTGCTGATCCGGGCGGCGCTCAAGATCCGCACGCGCGATCGGATCCGCAGCCGGCTCGGGCGGCGAGATCTCTCTGGCTGGTTCCGGGCCGAGCTCGACGCATTGCGGGCTGCCAGCAGCGACGCCGACATCGTCGCCCGGGTCGAGTCCTGGCTGGGCGAGCCCTGCGCCGAGGCGGTCGCCGACGCGCTCGCGCACGGCATCGACTCGGGCGGCATGGTGCGGCTGCGTTGCCTGGTCCGCAGGTCACTCGTCCTTCAGACCGCCTACCGGGGCCCCGGTGCGCGCGTGCGCCGGTGGCGTCGGGAGTGGGCCTGGTTCCAGCGAGGTGTCAGCCGCCGCTACCTGGACCGTCCGAGGCTGTTCGGCCGCGGGCTGCCTGGGGGCGGGTTGGTCGTGGTCGTGATCGGGCCCGACGGCTCGGGCAAGTCGTCGATCGTGGCGGACCTGCGCCGTTGGTTCTCGCCCAAGTTCGACACCATGGCCGTGTACTTCGGCAGTGGTGACGGGCCGTCCTCGCTCCTGCGGTGGCCCATGAAGGCCCTCCGGGACCGCGTGCCCGGCGATCGTGGCGGGACGGCCGCACCAGGAGAGCACGGCGGCGGCCGCCCCGGCTGGGCCAAGGTGCTGTGGGCACTGGCCCTCGCCCGGGAGAAGCGACGACGGCTGCAGCGGGCGTTCGACGCCCGGCACCGAGGCATGCTCGTGATCTGCGACCGGTACCCCCAGGCGCAGCGGCCGGGCATCAACGACGGACCGCTGCTGCACCGGTGGTCGGGTGACGGTGCGCGCGGACGCATCGCCCGTTGGGAGGCGGGCCCCTATGAGCTGGCCGAACGGTTTCCGCCGGATCTCGTCGTCCGCCTCCGGGTCGACCAGCGGACCGCCGAGCGCCGCCGGCCCGAGCACGATCCCGACGACCTGGCGCGCCGCCGCGCGCTCGTGGCCGGGCTCGCCTTCCCCCAAGCGCGCTACGGCACGGTGGAGATCGACGCCAGCCAGCCCTACGGGCAGGTCCTCGAGGCAGTCAAGGCTGCGGTGTGGCGGTGTCTGTGATCGTGGAGCCCGGACCCGGGGATGTCCCGCTTCGTCACGGCGAGTGCCCCGGCTGGTGGGGTCGGCGAGCGCCGGCGGGCTGAAGCATGACCACGGAAGCCTCGGCATCGCTCGCGCTGGCCTTGCTCCTCCTGGTCGCCGGCGCCAACGTGCTCGGGCAGTTGGCCGCTCGGCTGCGCCAGCCGAAGGTGGTAGGCGAGATCCTGGCGGGCGTCCTGCTGGGCCCATCGGTTTTCGGGCTGCTGGCGCCGGATGCCGCCTCGCACCTCTTCGGGGATGGCGGGAAGGACACATCAACGGTGGTCCTGGGCTTCCTCTACCAGTTCGGGCTGCTGCTGCTGATGTTCGTGTCCGGGGCGAGTGTGCGAAACGTGCTGGGCAAGGAGAACCGGAAGCCGACCGCCTGGATCCTCGGTCTGGGCACCCCACTGCCTTTCTTCCTCGCGCTGTTCGTGGCCCCGATGTTGCCCCTGGAGGACTTCATGGGTGACGCGGGGAGCAGACCCGCCGTGGTCCTCGTGTTCGCGATCGCCGCCTCGGTCACGTCCATCCCGGTGATCACGAAGATCTTCTACGACCTGGGCATCCTGCACACCCGTTTCGCGAGCCTCATGCTGGGCGCAGCCGTCCTCGAGGACATCATGCTGTGGGGCGTCCTGGCGCTCGCCACCGCGATCTCGTCTGCCACCGTAGCGGCGGCCAGCGGGGCCTTGGCCGGGACCGTGACCGTGCACGTCGTGGCCAACGGCGTGTACGTCCTTCTCGCCATGACGGTGCTGCCACCTCTGCTGCGTCGAACGAGCCGTGCCCGCTGGAACGTCGTCGCCGACCAGGCGCCGATCGCCTGGATCGTGGTGGTCTTGCTCGGCTACGTCACCGCGGCTGCGGCCCTTGACGTCACCCTGGCCTTCGCTGCGTTCCTGGCTGGTTTCGGAATCGTCGGCGGCATGAGGAGCAGCGAGCACGAGCGCTTCCGGGCCCCGATCGACGCGATCAGCAACGTGGCCGGAGCGGTCTTCATCCCGATCTACTTTGCCCTCGTCGGTTACCAGCTGGACTTCACCAAGGGCTTCTCGCCGCTCATGCTGGTCGCGTTCCTGGTCGGATCGTCGGTCGTCGTGCTCCTCTCGATAGGCCTGGCTGCCCGGCTGGCCGGCTTCCGGCGCCTCGACATCGTGAACCTGGCGGTGACGTGCAACGCGCGGGGCGGGCCGGGCATCGTGCTGGCCAGCGTCGCCTTCGACGCCGGGATCATCAGTGCCACCTTTTTCACCACCCTCGTGCTGACCGCCGTTCTGACCTCGCAGGCCTGCGGCGTCTGGCTCGACTTCGTGCTGCGCAAGGGATGGCCGCTGCTGGCGAGCGAGGGCCCGGTGGAGCCCCGGAGACCGATCCTCGAGCCCGCACCCACGCCGGCCGCCCGCCTCTCTCCCGCCCTGGGCCGCAGTCCCGTGGAGTAACCGACACGCTGACTGGTGCGCGACCGTCGGCGTCGGCGACGTCTGGTGGGTCGCCAGCGGGGGCCGAGCGAATCCGTCCGTTCAGGCGTAGGCGACGGCCACCCTCTCGGCGTGCCAGGCCACTTGACGGTTGACGCCGGTCCGCAGGTCGGTCTGCGGTTCCCAGCCGAGCACCTCGGATGCGAGCCGTGTCAGGCCCGCGGTGGCGCGGACGTCGCCGGGCTGCGGCGGCTGGGCGTCGATGAGGACCGGGCGACCGACGAGCTCTCCGATGAGCTCGACGACCTCACGCATCGTCGTGGAACTTCCCCCGGCCACGTTGACGACCGTGCCCGGCGGCGGATCGGCGTTGACCGCCGCCAGGTTCGCAGTGACGACGTCGTCGACATACGTGAAGTCACGAATCTGTCGACCGTCACCGTAGAGCGGGAACGGCGTCCCATTGCGCGCCGCCTCGATGAGCCGGTGGAAGGCCATGTCGGGTCGCTGGCCCGGTCCGTAGACGGTGAAGTATCGCAACGAGACCGTCGGCAGGCCGAAGTTCTCGGCGTATGCACGACAGAGATGCTCGGCCGCCAGCTTGGTGACCCCGTACGGGCTGAAGGGCTGAGGACGATCGCTCTCGGCGCTCGCGGTCCGCGCCGCGTTGCCATACACCGACGAGCTCGAGGCGTAGACGAAGCGCTGGACCCCGCCGCAGCGCATGACCGCGTCCAAGAGCCGCTGCGTCACCGTGATGTTGGCCGTGGCGTAGCGCCCGAAGTCGTCCCAGGATCGCCGCACCCCCGGCTGCGCCGACTGGTGGAAAACCACATCGACGTCGTCGAGGAGTGGGTCCAGGTCGGCGTACGCCAGGTCGACCTCGACCACGCGGACCCCCGGCCGACTGCGCAGCGGCGCCAGGTTCGCCCGCTTCTGGGCCGGGTCGTAGTAGGGAGTGAGGGAGTCGGCGATGACGACCTGGTGGCCCTCGTCGGCCAGGCGCCTCGCCAACGAGCTCCCGATGAATCCTGCCCCGCCAGTGACCAGTGCTCGCATTAGCACCACCTCGTCTCGCGTTCGGGCCACGTCCGTCAGGCGATCCCCCACCCGTCGAAGTCGGGATCCATGTAGTTTCGAAGTCGGCGAACGTCGCCCTCGAGCTCGGCGATCAGGCGCGCTCGTACGTCCTCGGGAATAGTCAACGGCATCGCCGCTACCGATCGTTGCTCGCGGCGCCCGGTGAGCCGCCGGAGCAGGCCGAGTACGTTGGGCTCCACTTCCTTGAAGCGACGCATCGACGGGAACCTCCGCTTCAGACCTTTTCGCAGCCGAAGCGGGATCGGGGAGTGGGTCGCCCGATCCTTCGTCTGGTAGAACTCACGGTCCAGATTGGCCGGCACCAAGGCGGGGTCGACACCGATGAACTCGTACACCCTCCGCATGGTGGCATCGCGAGATCCGCGGAGATCCTCCGATGTGACCACGAGCAGTTGCTCCCGAGGGAAGTGCTCCAGGTACTGCTCGACCTGGAGTGCGTAGCGGCTGTAGTCCAGGTAGATGGGATCGGTGAAGACGGCGTCTCCAAACGGCTCCCTCTCGCTGCCTTCGGCCACTCGCGTCTGGTAATGGGACCGGATCCTCGAAAGGGGATCTCGGACCACATAGAGAAGCCGGGCGTCGGGAAGGAGCGAGGCGACCCGCTTCGGGACGCCTCGGAAACGGGGATATTTCGAGTAGGCGTTCGACGCTTCGCCGACGGCCAGGACTTCCGGTCCGACAGGTGGGAACTGCCTTCGGTACCACTCGACCCCGCGATGCCAGTTCGCCTCCGCGACGAAGAACTCGGGTGCCTTGTACCGAGGCATCGCAACCTGTGGATGGACCTTCAGATAGTGGTAAAGGCTCGTCGTTCCGGCCTTCATCGCCCCTACGAGCAAGAAGGTCGGAAGTCGCTGTTCTGTGAATCGGCTGCTGTTCCCGCTCATTCGCTGCTCTCCGTCCTGCTGCGCTATGGCTGTGTCTCAGTGGGCAGCCACTGCTTCCGCCTTCGACTCCCAGAACACCGACCCGTCGGTGGCCATTCGGTCCCTCAGCACCATCTGCACGGCATCGCGGACGTACCAGTCCGGCAACGGATCGCCGTTCATCAGGGCCGTTCTCACCTGTGTGCCGCTGATGACTACCGTCTCCGGTTCGGACAGCACGTCGTACTGGTTCGTCTCGGGATTGAACCCGTGTGGCTCGAAGAAGATCGGCGTGACGCCGAGATCGTCGAGGCTCTCGAACAGTTCGCGCGTCTGATGATCCTTGTACCAGTCCGAGACCCCCGTGTGATCCCGTCCCACGACGAAGTAGTCGCAGCCCATGTTCTTACGACAGATCGCGGTGAAGACCGCTTCGCGTGGCCCGCAGTAGCGCGAGTACGTGGAGAACGCGCCGAGAACGACCTTGCCGGGCGGGTACACTCCAGACTCCAGCAGCACCTGATAGCTCTGCAGGATCGGGCCCGAAAGGAAGTCACCCGGCTTCTTTGGTCCGATCACCGGGCTGATGTACAGCCCGTCCGCATGCACCATGTCCAACGCTCGCAATTGGATGAACTCATGGACACGATGCGGCACATTGCGGGTGTGAAATCCGATGACCCTGCTCCAGCCCTTCTGGCTGAAGATCAGTCGAGTCCGGGTCGGGCTGAGCTCATAGCGCTCGTGCCCCGACACCGGTCGTTCGACGAGCGTGACCTCACCGGCGACGAACCTGCCACCGCCCGCCGCAAGCCGGGCCACGCCTGGGTGGTCCAGTGACGCAGTGCCGAACCACGACTCGGCCACCTCGCGCAGATCGAACGAGTTGATCTCGCCCACGTCGAGGGTCGCGTGGATCTTGCCTGCTCCGCTGCTGAGCGCGATGCGATCCCCGACCGAGATGTCGTCCACGGAGTCCTCGTCGACCTGCAGCACGATCGGCATCGTCCACGGGAGGCCGTTGGGCAGTCGATTGGACCGCAGGACGCTGTCGAGCGTCTCCTTGTTCATGAAGCCGCGCAGCGGAGAATAGGTACCGTTCGCGATCTGGGCGCAGTCCATCAGGTCAGTGGGCTTCACGACGAGCCGCTTGAGGCTCAACAGCTCGTGGCGGTTGGCCGAGAGGGCCTCCCGGTTCACGAGGCAACCGCCATGGGGCTCGACCAGCAGCGAGATCGGTGCTGGCGAGTAGTTGCTGTCGTGGCGGCCCCAACTCTTGTCGAACTCCTCGATGATCCGGCGAATCATGCTGACCGAGGCCACGGGGTAGGCCCCGATCGCCGTCTCGGCGGCGAGGACGAGACCGGCCGCGCCGTCGATGAGCGTGTTGTACACATCGTTGACCTCGGCCCTCGTGGGATGCGGCGATGTCACCATCGATTCCATGAGGTTGGTTGCCACGTAGACCGGCACACCGAGCTGCTTCGATTGCCGGATGATGTCCTTCTGCGCTGACGGGAGCTTCTCGACATTGACTTGTCGTGAGAGATCACCCCGGTCGATCAGGATGGCGTCCGACCGTGCCGCGATCTCGGAGAGATTGAACAGTCCGTTGAGGCATTCGATCTTCGAAATGATCGTCGCACCGGGAGCGGCAACCGACCGGGCCTGATCGACGTCAGCGGCAGAATTGGCGAAGGACAGCGCCACGTGCCTGATCCCCGCGTGGTTGCCGATCTCTATCGCCTGGCGGTCCTTCTCGGTCAGCGGCGGTAGCTCGATATCCCGCTCGAGCACGCTGATGGCCTTACTCGCACCGATCGTGCCACCGTTGAGGATCCAGAGCACCACACCCTCGGGATCGACCGCGGTCACCTGGGCCAAGACGTCGGCGTCGATCTTGACGATGTCCCCTGCCGCCAATTGGCCAACGATGCCCTCGGGGTAGAACGTGAGATCACCATCGGCGATCGGTCGGCTGACGATGCGGACCGACCGGTTCTCATCGAGCGTTCGGTCCCATGCCGACGAGGTGCGGATCTGCGCTCCTTCGGTGTCGAGACAGAGCGGAAGTCCGGTACGGCTTTGCACGTATTCCAATGTCCGTGGCAGCTCGTCGATCCTCGTGTGCGAGAGGTTCAGTCGCAGCAGGCTCACGCCAGCCTCCTCCAACCGCCCGATCACATGATCGTTGAGCGAGGATGGTCCGAGCGTGCACCAGATATCTCTGGTCATGGTCATGATCGCCGATCCTGCTTGTCGCAACGTCGTGCCCGTAGAACCAACGGACTACGCGTGCACGGGCCCACCCCGACGCACAACCTCCACCCATATTCAGCGAACAGGAACTGTCCAAATGGTGAGGTCAGGAGAATTATCGCGGACGAGGAGGAACCCTTCAACATCTCGAAGGTCATCGATCTCGCCGTCGCTCATGACCGGCCCATCCTCGTTGGACAGATAGACGACGCCCGACGACGGTGTTGCCCTGCGGCAGCAGCGTGTCAACGAGGTGGGAGGCCACGAAGCCGGCGGCCCCCGTGACGACGACACGGCCCGCGGAGGCAGCCTCCGGCCGGTTGTCCCTGCGGGACTCGTTCACTTCACTTCCCTGTCTACGCGACCACGACGACTTGGGGCGGGTTAGTCCCCTGGCTGGTGTAGAACGCTGCGGTGTTCGTCGACGTCGTGGTGGCCTCGAACGAGTACGTGCCGTTCCCCGTGATCGCGCTGGTCATGTCGACCTCGATCCATGTCCCCACCGTGACCGCCCCGACAGAGGCGACCGGGCTGCCGGAGATGGCGGGCTTGTTGCCCCAGACCACCGTGCTCTCGGTCCAGTCATTCGAGACCAGGTACCAGTCGCCGCCTCTGGCGCTCGCGTCCTCGACATTGAGCCGGAGCCTCACCGAGGTCGGCGGGCCGCTGAGCCCGTTCAGGGTGAACCTGATGAGCGACCGGTACTCGGCGGGGGGCTCGAACTTGAGCTTCATGATCGGGGCGGTCGCGTAGTTCTTGGTCGGGCTGGAGGTGTTGACGTAGGTGTCAGCGTCCAGGGCGACGGTGAACTCGGTCGGCGGCTCGTTGACGGTGATGGTGCGCGAGCTGGACGTGGACCCTTGCCCGTTGGTTGCGGTCAGGCTGGCGGTGAACGTCCCGGTGCTGGTGTAGGTGTGCGACGGCGATTGCGCGGTCGATGTGCCGCCGTCCCCGAAGGTCCAGGCCCAGCTCGTCGGCCCGCCGGTGCTGGTGTCGGTGAAGTTGACGGTGAGCGGCGCCGTGCCGGTGGTCGGCGTCGCGGTGAAGCTCGCCGTCGGTGCCGGCCCGGCGGGCCCGCTGACGTCGAGCACAAAGACCGCGTGGGCCATGGGATCCGAATGCGGCCGCACGCTGGAGTCGGCGCCGTCGGTGACGAGCACCTGTTCGCCGATGACCTCGACCGCACGGGTGTCGAGGAGGCCGAAACTGGTCAGGCTGATGCCGTTCCATCCGGTCAGGAGGGTCCTGGTGGTCATCGACGCCCGGTAGAGGCATTGCTTGTTGTTGACGGCCAGGAGGTCACCGGTCACGTCGTCGAAGTCGATGCCGTAGATCCTGGTGAGCCCAGAGATCGAGAACGAGGGCCCGAACGCGTTCGTGGCGAAGTCATAGGTGCGGATGGTTGCGTCGTTCGCGACGTAGGTGCGGCCATCGGCCGCGCGCCACCCCGCACCGGTCCACTCCGACGGCAGCGGCTGCCAGGACTGGACCTGGAACCGGTGGTTGGCGTCCCGGGTCAGGCGGAAGGCGGTTGGGGTCGCGCTCGTGCTCCCGGAGAAGGCGTAGATGACGTCAGCGTTCGCGTCGTAGGCGAGCGCCTCGAGGTCTTCGGTGCGGGCCTGACCGGCGGTGCCGCCCACGCCGAAGCGGGGCGCGTTGATGAATGCCGCCTGTGCCACCTTCCGGCGCAACGCGCCGGTCGTCCGGTCGACCTCGAACAGCGCGTCGTCATTGTCGGACGCCATCCAGAGAGCGTCGTCCCCCGCGACATACGCGCTGCCCTCGTTGTCATTTACCTCGGTCGACGACCCCTGGAACGGCGTCGTCCGAATGAAGTGGTTGAGGGTGAGCTGAGGCTGCGTCGTGCTGATCAGCGCTTCCGCAGTACCGATCCCGACCATGGTGAAGACGGCCGCCGCACTCAGAGCGAGTGCGACGAATCGCCGGGCACGACGGCGCGAGCCTGGCGGTCGTCCTCTTCGAGGGACGCCGAGCTCGGCGGCAGGGACGGAGCGCAGCGCGGCGGCAGACCCGGCGGACTGCGCCTGCGCCGGTGCGGCCGCCGTGGGGGCATGGAGCAGCACGGATGCCGACGCGACAGCCAGCATGCCTGCGACGAAGCTGCGATGTCGGCCGCACCTGGCCGTGGGCCCCGTCGAGCGACAAACCACGAACCCGCGCGTTACCGCCACAACGGCCTCCTCTCCTTCCGCCTCATGGCTGCCCGCCCTCAAAGGCCGG
>JBKPHE010000064.1:0-16171 GCA_046744485.1 Actinomycetota bacterium
ATATTGATCACCACCGCACCCTGCGGGCAACGCTTGACTGGAGCTACGACCTCCTCGAGCGCGACGAACAAGCGCTTCTCTCACAACTAGCGATATTTGCGCCTGGGTTCTCGCTCGCAGCCGTCGAAGCTCTGGCTCGAGGAACCTCCCCGGATCGATACGTTCTGGACGTCTTGTCGGCCTTGGTCGCCAAGTCGATGGTTGTCGCCGAATCGAAGGATGGAGCAACCCGGCTACGTCTGTTGGAGACCGTTCGTGCCTATGGCCTCGAAAAGGCCGTGGACGGACGTGGGGAGCAGGATGAAGCGCGCCACCGCCATCTCGAGTTCTATACCCGGCTGGCCGCCGAGCTTGCCGGCCCGACAGTGGTCACCGACGTGGACATTCGAAGTGAGCAGCTGGCCGTCGAAGCGGCGAACATGCGTCTGGCGCTCGAGTACGCCGTCGACACGAATGACGTCTCGTCAGTGTTCCGTCTGACCGGAGCACTGGTCGACGTGTGGTGTCTATGGGGTTGGGGGGCTGGCATCCTGGTTGCCCTCGAGGCAGTCCTGCACCGCGACGCTTCGGGCCTGCCGGGTCGTCCCGGGGCGCTCGCGGACGCAGCATGGAGTGCTTGGTCCCAGGGTCGCCACTCGGAGGCGATTTCCTGGTGTGAGGCAAGCGAGCGGTGTTCGACATCAACTGGTGAGCCGCCGGTTCCTCGGGTCCATGTCATTCGCGGACTGTCCCGACTCCTGGACCGCGGGGATCTTTCGACTGGGGTGTCCCTGTGTGAGCGGGGATTGGAGGAACTTCGCAGGTCGGGACAGCTGCGGAGGTATGCCCACGATCTCGCCGTGTGCGGGGCCTACTTCGCGGTCGTGGGCGACACCGTGCGGGCCGCAACGATTTCAACCGAATCGGTGGAGCTGGCGCGCCAATCGAGAGATCAACGGACCCTGGGCCTTGCCCTCAACGCCCTGGGATACACATCGATCCACTCCGATCCCGAGCAGGCTCGGACCAACTTCCGCGAGGTTGTCGGCATCGGCGATCGCTGGTGCACGGCTTCGGCGCTGTGGGGCCTTGGCTGGATCGATGACCTTGCGGGCAACGGAAGCGTCGCGGTCCGGTACTACCGGGAGGCACTGGAGCTCTGGAGCGAAACCGGAGACCTGCGAGGGGTCTTCTATGCGATACAGGGCATCGCGATCGTCTCGACGCGCACGGGAGGCCTCACGAGCGCAGTTCGGCTGTTCGCCGGGGCCGACTCGATCGCTCCGGACGTCGGCTCCGGCAGCATGCCGCAGTGGAACGTATGGCGAGACCAGCACCTGGACAGGTTGCGTGAGGCGCTGAGCCCGGCTGACTTCTCCATCAGCTGGACGGCGGGTGAGCGGCTCGAGGCGGATGTTCTGGTCAAGGAGGCACTCATCGCAGCGCGACGAACGGAGTCCGACGCTGCGCAAGCCGCGACCTAGCCCGTGCGGTTGCACTCCCGTCACTGGCCTTCACTGCGCTGTCGGCGTCCACTTCGCGCGCAGGTGCTCGATCCGCATGTTGCCCTAACAGCCGGATTGAGCACGGTGGTCCGGGGAAGCACGGAGCCGACGGCCCGCCGGGTGGCCTCCCCACCGGCGGGCCATCTCGCGTGGGGCCCTCGCCTACGGCCGGCGGCTCGTGCGGTGTAGCGTGCTTCGATCAGAAGGCACTGGCTGCGGGGTCGACCGCCGGCTGCTTGGCCGAGACCACAGCCCAGGTCAGGGTGGACGAGATCACGAGTGCACCGCTGCCACCCGTGAGATCTCCCACATAGGTCTCACCGCTGGTCAAATGGCGGAGCACCGTCTCTGAGTCGTCAGTGACGTTCCAGCTCTTGTCGCCGATACGGATGTGCGCCATCGGACGACGGTATCCGCCCATGTGGGAAGGTGACCGCGGCGTCTGGCTCGCCGGCTGTTCGGGTAGCGACCGTGAGCGGACGGCCGCCCGGTTTACCTGTGCTCCCGGAGGATCGTTGCGCGTCGCCCTCGCCCCTCGATGCGGGGCGCAGGCAGCGGTCGCGCTGCTGCCGCCGGCGCTGATAGTCACCCATCGGACAGCAGGGGCTCGACACCAGCAACCTCAGCCAGACGACGAACCGCCGGCGATGGGTCGCGGACACGGAACGCCACACCCTCCTCAGCGGCCGCATCACGGGCACGCAACCAAGCGAGCAGGCCAGACGAGTCGATGAAGGTCAGGCCGCGGACGTGAAGCGTGATTGATCCCGGGTGTCCTGCAAGTGCCTCGTTGACGCATGCCTCGAACTGTTCGACGCCGCTCAGGTCGAATTCGCCCTCCATCACGATCGTGGCCTCGGCGCCGCCACCCGACGAGTGACGCCGGAGCCAACGGAACAGACTGCTCACTGGCCGGCCTCTTCGCGGTGGGCTTCTTCCAGCTCTGCCAACTGGCGCCCCACTTCCGCAGTTACCTGCTGAAGGCGATGGAGCCGGCCAGCGAGCGTCACCTTGCATTCGTCGCCGCCGAGCTCGACGAACACGACCGGCTCGTCGCCACTGCCCCGCCGTTCGACCACGCGCACATGCTGGGGTTCAAGGCCTATGACCTGGACCGTGATACGCGGGGCGGCCGCTGACTGGCCGTCGGGTCGACCGTCGTATTCCGCGTCGACATGCAAATCAGCCTGTGAGGGCCCCCGGTCGCCTGACATGCGCCCCTCCCGCACGCGGCGGCTGTACTCCACCGTCATCGCTGGATCGGGCGAACGGGTCACGCTTGGTGAGCGACAACAGGACAGGGCGGCGCCGTTTCACCCAGGTGATTCTGGCGCTGGGCGACGACAAGCCGAGCTCCGGCGCGACTATGACCATTGCACGGCCGAGCCTCCCGTCCGCCTGGTTCGCACCGGCCCCCAGGCGAGTTCCCCCGTCTGGGGGCCGGCGGGCGTCTGGCCCGCCGGCGTGTGGGTAGGCACCGCCGAGCGGACGGCCCACTTCTCTTCGCTGTGGCGAGGAGCTCGGTGCCGCCCTCGCCTCCGGGTGGGGGGCCGGCCCGTCGCCCATCACCACCGTCGGCCGGTTCGCGACGGTCGAGGCACCGGGCAGGACGGTCTCCTTCTGCACCTCGCGGATGGACGGCCACTCCGCCGCCGTCAGCCCTTCGGGGTCGTATGGAACAGGTCCTTAGTTCTGCGCAACTGCCGCTGTATCCGCTCTGACCTGCTAGTTGGGCGTCCACTCCACGCGCAGGTGCTTGATCCCGTTGATGAAGCCGGAGCGGAGGCGGTCCGGCTCGCCCACCGCATGGATGTCCGGCATCCTGCGCAGGAGCTCACGGAACATCACCGAGATCTCCCGCCGCGCCAGGTGGGCCCCGAGGCAGAAGTGGGGCCCGGGACCGCCGAATCCGATGTGATCGTTGGGGGTCCGCCCGACGTCGAAGGCGTGCGGGTCGTCGAACACCGCCTCGTCCCGGTTGCCCGACCAGTACCAGAGCACGACCTTCTCGCCCTCGGAGAACTCGTGCTCGCCCAGCCGAGCCCCGTCCGTGGTGACCGTCCGCCGGAAGTGGATGACCGGCGACGCCCAGCGAACGATCTCCTCGACGGCGGTGGTGGTCATGCCGTCGATGTCCGCCAACCAACGCGCCTTCTGTTCCGGATGCTCGGACAGCGTCCACAGGCCGTGGGCGATGGCGTTGCGGGTGGTCTCGTTGCCGGCCGCCACCAGCAGGATGAAGAACGACGCCAGCTCCTGGGGCGTCAGGTGCTCGCCATCGAGCTCGCTGGTGACCAGCGCCGTGACGAGGTCGTTGCCGGGATCGCGCTGCCGGGCCTCGCCCAGCTCCTGCACCATCTGCGCCAGCTCGGCACCGGCGGCGAGGATGGCGCCGGTCACCGCGGGCGGGTCGTCGACGTCGTCGACATACTCCGGGTCGCTGAAGCCGAGGATGATGTTGGTGCGGTCGAAGATGAACTGCTCCTGGCTGCGGGGGATGCCCATCATGTCGACGATGATCCGCACCGGGAGGCGGGCGGCGACCTCGGTCACGAAGTCGCACTCGCCCTGCTCGATGATCTCGTCGACGATGCCGGCGGCCACGCCCTCGACGTCCGCACGCATGGTCTCGAGCTGCCGCGGCGTGAAGCCCCGGGACACGATGCGGCGCATCCGGCCATGACGGGGATCGTCCATGTTGATCATCGAGCCGAAGAACTCGAGGAACTCCGGCGGGAGGTCGGGGATGTTGGTGCCCTGGCCCGAGCAGAACAGCTCGGGATGCCGGCTGACCTCGACGATGTCGGCGTACCGGGTGACCGACCAGTAGGGCGTCTCGGGCACGCCCAGGTGTGGCAACGCCTCCAGCTTCATCGGAGCCAGGGGCCGTTCGGCCCGGAGCGTCGCGAACGCGGCCTCGCGCTCGTCCAGGGGCCGGGTCCACCAGTCCAGGTCGGACAGGTCGATCGAATCGACGTCGGGAGCCGTTGTGCTCATGCCGAAACTCTAGAGCGGGGCCGGGGTGCCCATCCCATGGCGGGAGCCGCGCCCGACCTCAGGCCGATGCCAGCGCCCTCTCGACGGCAGCCACCGAGCGATCGACGTCTGCCTCCGTCGTCTGCCAATTGACCAGTGAGATGCGCATCGCGGCGTGGCCCCGCCAGGAGGTGCCGCTCATCCAGCACTCGCCCGATGCCTGCACGGCATCAACAACCCGCCGGGTGACGGCGTCGTCCGCCGCAGGATCGGCGTCCCCGGTTCCCGAGGCGGCACGAAACCGCACGAGTACCTGGTCGAGGACCACGTCGTTGAGCACCTCGGCCCGGTCGAGTTGGCCCAACCGCTCGGCGAACTGGCGGGCGCGGGCACAACAACCCTCCACCAGCTCGGCGATCCCGTGGCGCCCGAGCGACCGGAGCGCGGCGTAGACCGCAAACCCGCGCCCCCGCCGCGAGAACTCGGGGTTCCAGTCGACCTCGTCACGGGCGGCGGCGGGATCCTCGTCGGCGTGCACGAGGTAGGCGGCCCGGACGCCCATCGCGCCGCGCTGGGCAGCGGGGTCTGCACAGGCGACGAAGCCGGAGTCGTAGGGCACGTTGAGCCACTTGTGGAAGTCGGTGGCCCAGGAGTCGGCGTGCTCGACGCCTGCGAGCGCCGGCCGCAACGACGGGCTGGCGGCCGCCCACAACCCGAAGGCACCGTCCACGTGCACCCAGGCGCCGGCGGCGTGCGCGACCTCGCAGATCTCGGCCAGCGGATCGATGGCACCGGTGTTCACTTCGCCCGCCTGCGTGCACACGATGGTGGGGGTCGGACCATCACCGGACCGGTCGTCGAGCGCATCGGCGAGGGCACCGACCTGGAGCCGAGCGTCGGGCCCGGTGGGTAGGACGACGACGGCGTCGGTTCCGAGGCCGAGGTACCGGAGCGCCCGGTCGATGGTGGCGTGCCGGAGGTCGCTCGTCAGCACCCGGACCGTCGGAGCCCCCGACAGTCCACGCGCCTCGACGTCCCAGCCCTGCCGGGCGAGAACGGCGTGACGGGCCGCGGCCAAGGCGGTGAAGTTGGCCATCTGGCCCCCGGTGACGAACCCGAACGAAGCCGACGGTGGCAGACCCAACAGGTCGAGCACCCAGCGTCCGGCGACCTCCTCCACCACCGCCGCCGGCGGCCCGCAGGCATAGAGGCCGGCGTTCTGATCCCAGGTGGCGGCCAACCAGTCGGCGGCCAGCGCCGCCGGAAGGGCGCCACCGATCACGAAGCCGAAGTAGCGGGGTGAGCCGGTCGCCACGAGGCCGGGTTCGGCGCCTTCGGCCAGGTCGTGCACCACCTCGGCCGCCTCGACCGCCTCGTCGGTCAGGGGAACCGCCAGCGCCCTGCGCAGCTCGTCGACAGTCGCCTGTGCGGACACCGGCCGGTCGGGCAGGCCCGCGAGGTAGGTCCTCGCATGGTCCATGGCGGCCTCGAGCGCGGCATCCCAGGCGCTGGGGGCGGGGCGGAGTTCTTGGACGCGCTCCTCGGCTTGGTCTGTCACCCGGACGAGTCTGGCGCGCGCCCGTCACTGTCACACCCTTTGCGTAGGGTCCGGTCATGGCCACGTGGACAGAGTTCTCCCAGGAAGCGCCCGAGATCGCCGCGCTGGCCGAGCGGCGATTGGTGGCGACGGGGCTGATGATGCTGGCGACCCTGCGGCGCGACGGGTTCCCGCGCATCAGCCCCGTGGAGCCGGTGCTCGCCGGCGATCGGCTCGCGCTGCACGACGGCAAGCTGTGGCTCGGGATGATGGTCGGCTCCACAAAGTCGCGCGACCTCCGGCGCGACGGCCGGTGCGGCCTGCACACCGCCACGGCCGACAAGCAGGTGAGCCAGGGCGACGTGAAGCTGTGGGGCAGGGCCACCGCAGTGACCGACCACGACACATTGGCCCGGTTCTCCGACGACATCTTCGAGTCGGTGGGCTTCCGATTCGAGGTCGGATCGTTCGATGCGTTCGACATCGACCTGCTGGGCGCGTCGTCGGTCTCGGTGGCCGACGACGTGATGTACGTCAAGACCTGGAAGCCCGGGAAGGGGGTCAACGTGAGCGAGAAGCGCGACTGACCCTCTCCCGGTGGCGGCGGACGATCCGGCGTCAGCGGGAACGGGCGGGCCGCAGCAGCACCTCTTGGCTGACGGTCGCCAGGTGCGCGCCGTCCGCGGTGAACACATGACCGACGCTCACACCGCGGGAGCTCATCAGTCCGTGGCTGGTGGACGCGTGCACGTGCCAGTCGTCGACGTCCACCGGGCGATGGAACCAGATGGCATGGTCGAGGCTCGCCGAGAAGAACTGCCGCTCCGGCGGGGCATCGCGGTCCCAGCCGGGCATGAGCGACACCACGGCCTCGGTCGGGAAGTCGTCGGAGATGTACGCGAGCGCGCAGGCCTGTAGCGCGGGGGCGTCACCGATCGGCTTGGCCAGCCGGGCCCAGGCCCGGACCTCACCGCGCCGCCGCGGCGCCACGCGCCGCTCGAAGATCTCGCTCCAGCTGTCGTCGCTCAGCTCACCGGGCGGGGCCAACTCCGGCATGGCCGCGGTCTGCACCTTCGGACCGGGCTCGTCGACCTGGTACGACGCCGCCAGGTTGAGGATCACGCCCACCGACTGACGGGCCGTCACCCGGCGCGTGCAAAAGGACCGGCCGTTGCGCACGCGATCAACCTCGAAGCGGATCGGTTCGGTGTGGTCGCCGGATCGGATGAAGTACGCGTGCAGAGAGTGCACGCGGTAGCCGGCGTCGACCGTGAACGTCGCGGCGCGCAGCGCCTGGGCGACGATCTGGCCGCCGAACAGCCCGCCCCACGGGTAGCGGGGGCCCGCGCCCACCCATACGTCCGTGCCGTGAGGTTCGAGGGCCATCATCGTCACGAAGTCCACCGCGGCAGAGTCTCGGCGCTGGCGTGCGTGGCTTCCAACCGCTCGTCGGGGCCGTCGGACGAGCCCGGGCCATCCGGCCGGCCGCGAGCGGCACGGACCCCGTCGCGCGCGCTACACCATCGGGCCGTGCCGACGGTGCTCCCGATCCTCGCCTCCATCCCCAGTCCGAGCGACAACGCCATCAAGATCGGCGGGCTGGAGCTGCGTGCCTACGGTCTTGCCATCGCCCTGGGCGTCATCGCCGCGGTGTGGATCGCCCGCCGCCGATGGGCGGCCCGGGGCGGCGATCCCGACGACATCAGCCGGATCGCCCTGTGGGCGGTCCTCGCCGGGCTGATCGGGGCCCGGCTCTACCACGTGCTCACCGACCTCGACCGGTTCGAGGGCCGCTGGCTCCATGTGTTCGCCGTGTGGGAGGGCGGTCTCGGCATTCCCGGGGGGCTGATTGCCGGCGTCGGGACCGGTGCCTACATCGCCCATCGTCGTGGCCTGCCCGTGGCCGAGCTGCTCGACGTCGTCGCCCCTGCCCTGCCCGTCGCCCAGGCCATCGGGCGCCTGGGCAACTGGTTCAACCAGGAGCTTTTCGGTCGGCCCACCGACCTGCCCTGGGGCCTGGAGATCGACCCCGCGCACCGGCCGGCGGGCTACCTCGACGTGGCCACGTTCCATCCGACGTTCCTCTACGAGGCCCTGTGGAACCTGGCGTTGGCGGGTGGATTGGTGCTGTGGGAACGGCACCACCCCGGTAGCCGCCCCGGTCGCCTGTTCGCGCTGTACGTCGCGGGTTACGCCGTGGGGCGAGCCTGGGTCGAGGCGCTGCGGATCGACCCGGCGGCGCACCTATTCGGCGTGCGCTGGAACATCTGGATGAGTGCCATCGCCTTCTTCGCCGCGGTTGGCTGGCTGATCTTCGATTCGTTGCGGGCGCGCCGAGCGGCCGAGCGGGAACCCGATGAGGCGGCCACGGCCGCGGATGAGGCCGCCACGGCTGAGGCCGCCACAGCCACGACCATCACCGACACAGCCGACGTCGCCGCGGCCGGCCCCACCGCCGCCGGGGCGACCGAATCGGCCGAGGAACCCGACGCCGCCGAGACCGCCACCGAAGAGCCCGCCACCACCGCCGAGACCGCCACCGAGGAGCCCGCCACCACCGAAGAGCCCGCCACCACCGAAGAACCCGCCACCGAAGAACCCGCCGCCGAAGAACCCGCCACCCGCGCCGAGACCACCGCCGAAGAGCCCGCCACCACCGAAGAACCCGCCACCGAAGAACCCGCCACCGATGAACCCGCCACCCGCGCCGAGACCGCCGCCGAAGAGCCCGCCGCCGAAGAGCCCGCCACCGCCGAGCCCGCCACCGACGAGCCCGCCACCGCCGAGCCCGCCACCGCCGAGCCCGCCACCGACGAGCCCGCCACCGACGAGACAGCCGAAGCCGGGGGCACCGCCGAGACAGCCGACCCGGCCCGCGACACGGCGGAGCCGGCCGGCGAATCCACCGGGCCGGCTGACGAGCCCGATGCTGCCGAACCGGCCGCCGAACAAGCCGTCACCGACGAGTCTCCCGACGCCTCGGCCGACGCGGACGCCGGCGAGGCGGCCAGTCCGTCCGCCGAGCCGGCCGACCCGGCCGACGACGCCGTCGCCACGGTGCAGCAACCCACGAGCCCGGCCGGGAAGGATCCGGAGGCCGACGGGGCCACGGGTGACGAGCCGGTGGCGCCCAACCCGGAATCCGACCCGGCCACCGCCACCGAACCGGACGCCGGCCAACCCGCCGAACTGGATGCGGGCCACCCCACCGATCCGGACGCCGGCCACCCCACGGATCCGGAACCGGGCACCGAGGCCCGCGCCGAAACGGCCGACGAGGAGGCTGCGACCTAACCGGGTTCACACGCACGCAGCCTCCCGCTGGAGCGCCCGGCGGCCCGGCATGCGCCAGGATGGCGGCGTGCGCTTCGCCGACGTCGTAGCCACCACATCCGAGGTCACGGCCACGCGGGCACGGTCGCGCAAGGTGGCGGCACTCGCCGACCTGTTCGCCCGCCTGGACCGGGCCGAGGTGCCGGTCGTGGTGGCCATTCTGACCGGAGCACCGCGCCAGGGCCGGATCGGCGTCGGCTGGCGCACCGTCGCGGCGATCGAGGTGCCGCCGTCCCCCGTGCCCCAGCTCGACGTCGCCGACATAGACGCCACGCTCGATCGGCTCGACTCCCTGCGCGGCACTGGCTCCCAGGCGGCCCGGACGGCCGAGCTCCGGTCGCTGCTCGGCCGAGCCACGGAGGACGAGCAGGACCTGCTCCGCCGGCTCCTCGTGGGCGAGCTGCGCCACGGCGCCCTGGAAGGCCTGGTCACCGACGCGCTGGCCAAGGCAGCCGGCGTGCCGCTGTCCACGATGCGGCGCGCCGCGATGTTGGCCGGGGACCTGCCCACGGTGGCGACGATCGCACTGACCGAAGGCGAGGGCGGGCTCGACGCCATCGGCCTGACGTTGCTCCGCCCGGTGCAGCCGATGCTCGCCCAGACCGCCACCGACGTGACCGAGGCGTTGGCGCTGGCGACCGGCGGCGACGCCAACTCGATCCACGAGGCCTCCGTCGAGTGGAAGCTGGACGGCGCCCGCATCCAGGTGCACCGGGTCGGCGACGCGGTCCGGACCTACACCCGCAACCTGAACGATGTGACCGCACGCCTGCCCGGCATCGTCGACCTCGCGCGCGGGTTGCCGGCCGAGAGCTTCCTGCTCGACGGCGAGGCCATCGGCGTGGGCGAGGACGAGCTCCCCCAGATGTTCCAGGACACCATGAGCCAGTTCGGCCGCCAGGCCGACGGTGCCGGTGCGGGCCTCGCCTCCAGGTTCTTCGACATCCTCCACCTCGACGGCGACGACCTCATCGACCGGCCGCTCCGCGACCGGCTGGCGACGCTGGAGAACCTGGCCGGGCCCTGGCGGATCCCGGGCATCATCACTGCCGATCCCGCCGAGGCCCAGCGGGTGCTCGACGAGGCCCTCGCGGCGGGGCACGAGGGCGTGATGGTCAAGGACGCGGACTCCGCCTACGAGGCCGGGCGCCGCGGCGGCGTCTGGCGCAAGGTCAAGCCCGTCCACACGCTCGACCTTGTCGTCCTCGCCGTCGAGTGGGGCAGCGGGCGGCGCCAGGGCTGGCTCTCCAACTTGCACCTGGGTGCCCGTGACCCGGACGTCCCGGGCGAGTTCGTCATGGTCGGCAAGACGTTCAAGGGCCTCACCGACGAGCTGCTCACCTGGCAGACCCAGCAGTTCCTCGAGCTGGAGACGCACCGGAGCGGGCACGTCGTGTTCGTCCGGCCCGAGCTGGTGGTCGAGATCGCACTCGACGGGGTGCAGTCATCGACCCGTTACGCCGGCGGCGTCGCCCTCCGGTTCGCCCGCGTGCGGCGCTACCGGCCCGACAAGTCCCCGGCCGAGGCGGACACCATCGACGCCGTCAGGGCCATGCTCCCCGGCCGCAAGGTGCAATCCCTGCCCGACGGCTGACCGCCGCGCCATCGGCCAGACTGGCCGACATCAGCGGCACGAGCGAGGGGCTGGCGATGGCACAAGAGGTACGCGGGGTGATCGCCCGGGACAAGGGCGAGCCGGTCGAGCTGACCACGGTGATGGTTCCCGACCCCGGGCCGGGAGAGGCGCTGGTCGCCGTCCAGGCGTGCGGCGTGTGCCACACCGACCTTCACTACCGCGAGGGCGGCATCAACGACGACTTTCCCTTCCTCCTCGGCCACGAGGCCGCCGGTGTCGTCGAGGCCGTCGGCGACGGGGTCGGCGACATTGCGCCGGGCGACTTCGTGGTCCTCAACTGGCGGGCGGTGTGCGGCCAATGCCGCGCCTGCCGCAGGGGAATGCCCCACCTCTGCTTCGCCACCCACAACGCCAGCCAGAAGATGACGCTCACCGACGGCACGACCCTGTCGCCCGCGCTGGGCATCGGTGCCTTCGTCGACAAGACACTGGTGGCTGCAGGGCAGTGCACGCCGGTGGACCCGGCGGTGTCGCCCGCGGTGGCCGGTCTGCTCGGATGCGGTGTGATGGCCGGGCTCGGTGCCGCCATGCTCACCGGCAACGTCCAGCGCGGCGACTCGGTGGCGGTCTTCGGCTGCGGCGGGGTCGGCGACGCCGCCATCGCCGGCGCCAAGCTGGCCGGCGCGACGACGATCGTCGGGATCGACCTCGACGACCGGAAGCTGGAGTGGGCTCGGGGCTTCGGCGCCACCCACACGGTCAACGCCGGCCGCGACGACCCCGTCGAGGCGGTGCGCGAGGCCACGGGCGGGTTCGGCGCCGATGTGTGCATCGAGGCGGTCGGCAACCCTACCGTGCTGGAGCAGGCGTTCTACGCCCGCGACCTTGCCGGGACCGTGGTGCAGGTCGGGGTGCCCACGCCCGATATGCGCTTCCCAGACATCCCGATGATCGAGTTCTTCGGGCGCGGCGGTGCGCTCAAGCCGAGCTGGTACGGCGACTGCCTGCCCACGCGGGACTTCCCACTCCTCATCGACCTCCACCTGCAGGGCCGACTGCCGCTCGATGCCTTCGTGAGCGAGACCATCAGCCTCGGCGGGATCGAGGATGCCTTCCACAAGATGGAGCGTGGCGAGGTGCTGCGCAGCGTCGTCCTGTTGGACGACGCCCAGGCTGCGGCTGCGGACGCAGTCGCGGTCGAGGCGGTGACGCCCGGCGAGCCGGGCGCACCGTGATCATGCCCAATCTGACGACAGATCCCGCTTCAGGGATTCGGCGAAGCCGGTCAGCGCGCCCAACAGTTCCTCGGAGCTGAAGGGCTCGCCAGCGTTGCGGACGCCCCAGACGACATCGCCCTCGGCATCGCGGGACTTCACCAGCATCCACACCGAGATCGGCTCGTCGCCCTCGACCAGTGGCTCGTCGGTGGTGGCTGAGATCAGCTCGGCGAGCTGCTGGGGGGTGCTGCCGGTGCCGCCGCGCGGCCCATTGGTGTCGCTCATGAACCCTTTGCTTAGCGCAGCTGACCGACATGCCGGGACGCAGCAACCACTCGATGGTGCGGCAAACTCATGGTGATGGTCGGACTGCCGTCGCTGGGCCAGGTGCCGTTGATCGGCGGCGCGCTCCAGCAGCAGATCCTGGCACCGATCATCCGGACACTCGCGGCCGACCGCCTGCCGTTCGAGCAGTACACCGATCCGCCGGGCGACCCCGGCCTGTTCGGCCCAGGCAGCGTCACATGGCGGGTGCATGCGGATCCGTCGATGCTCATCGGCGGGCTGTGCGCCCTCTTGCTCCAGACGCTCCATCCGCTGGCCATGGCGGGCATCGCCGAGCACTCCAACTACCGCGACGATCCGCTCGGCCGGCTGGGCCGCACTGGCTCGTTCGTGACCGGCACGACCTACGGTTCGACGGAGACCGCCGAGCGCCTCATCAGGCTCGTCAAGGGGATCCATCGCAAGGTGCGTGGCACCGCGCCCGACGGGCGTGCGTATTCGGCCTCCGACCCCGACCTGGTCGCGTGGGTCCACGTCACAGAGGTCTTCAGCTTCCTGCGAGCGCACCAGCGATTCGTGCCCTTCCCGGTGCGGGGGGAACAGGCGGATCGCTACTACCACGAGATGGCGACGATCGCCGAGCGGCTCGGTGCCAGCGAGGTCCCACGTACGCGGGCGGCGATGCGCGCCTACTTCCGGGCGATGCGGCCCCAGCTCGAGGCCAGCGAGCAGACGCTCGACGCCGTGGGGTTCCTGACCACGCCGGGTCGCGACCCCCTCAACCCGTTGCTGTCAGGCGCCCACCAGGTGGTGATCCAGGCGTCCGTGGGGCTGCTCCCGGCCTGGGCACGGGAGATGCTGGGGATGCGGCATCCCACGCTGATCGACTGGGCAACGGTCCTGCCGGCGACCCACCTGCTCATTGGGGCGCTGCGCTTCGCCGGAGGCCCGCCGCCGGCGCTGGTCGAGGCTCGGCGTCGCTGTGCGGCGGAGCCGGCGACCCCCCAGCCTGAGGCCGCCCGAACCGGGGCGGCCGGGGCCTGAGCGGCCCGGCGCCAAAAGGCGCCGAGAGCGGGGAGCATGTGCTCAGCTGCCGGTGAAGTTCGGTTCGCGCTTCTCGAGGAAGGCGCGGGGACCCTCCCGGGCGTCGTTCGACGACACCACCGCCATGCCCAGCTCGGACTCGCGCGCATATGCCTCGCGCTCGGGCACCGCGTCGGCCGCCAGCACCGACACCTTGATGTTGCGCACGGCGAGCGGGCCGTTCCGGGCTATCCGTCCGGCGAGCTCGCGGGCTCGTTCGAGGGCGGTGCCGTCGGGGACCACGTGGCCCACCAGACCCACCTCGTAGGCGCGGCGGCCCGAGATCGGATCGCCCGTGATGAGCATCTCCATCGCGACGGTCCAGGGGATCTGCCTCGGCAGCCGCACCGTTGATCCCGCCATCGGGAACAGCCCGCGCTGCACCTCGCTCACCGCGATCCGGGCGCCCTCGGCGGCCACCCGCACGTCGAACGCCTGGAGTATCTCGATGCCGCCGGCGTAGCAGTAGCCCTCCACGGCGGCGATGATCGGCGTGGCCGGCCGATGCTCCTTGAGGAAGCCCTTGTAGATGAGGCCGACATCGGCCCGGATGCGCTCCTCGAACTCGTCCTCGGCGGGCTTGCCCGCGATCATCGCCCCGACCAGCCGATCGAGATCGGCGCCCGCCGAGAAGTTGCCACCGGCGCCGGTCATGATCGCCACGCGCACGCCGTCGTCGGCATCGATCATGTCCCAGGCGTCGCACAACCGGCACAGCATCTCGGCGTTGAACGCGTTGCGCTTGTCGGGACGATTGAGGGTTAGCGTGACCACGGAACCGTCCCGGTCCACGAGCAAGGCGGGCTGTGGCGTTTCTGACATGCCGTCAGAGTAGCTGAGCCAACCGGTGGCAACGGTTGTCTCTGTTTTCGCTGGTCACGATTGGGTAACTGACCAGCAACGTCAATGACAGGAAGCCCGGGTCCATTGTGCGTTGCTCACCTGGTTGCTCACCTGCCACGATTTGGCATGGCCCGCAAGCGGTCGAACCGCGAGGGATCGATCTACAAGAACGAGGCCCGCGGCCGCTGGGAAGCCGCCCTCGTCGTTGGCCACCGGCCGGACGGCAAGCCCATCCGGCGCCGGTTCACCGCCCGCACCCGCGTCGAAGTGACCGGCAAGCTCGACGACGCCAAGAAGGCCCTCGATCAAGGCCTGTCGATCCCCGACCCCAAGACCACGATCGCCGAATACGCCAAGTGGTGGGTCGCCGAAGTCCTGCCGAGCGAAGGCCTCGCCCCCAAGACAGAGCGCTGGTACGGCGAGATGGTCGACCTCCTGCTGCCGGAGGTCGGGCAGCGGACACTCACCGGACCCCGGGCCCTCACACCCGCCGACGTCGAAGCCCTGTGCGGCAAGATGCGGACCGCTCGCACCGCCGACGCCGTACGGACGACGCTGTCGAAGCTGCTGCGCTCAGCCGAGGCACGCGGGCTCGTCGGCCGCAACGTCGCCCGGCTCGCCAAACGGCGCCGCGAGGGCGGCAAGGCCCGCGAGGTCAAGGCGCTCACCGTCACCGAGGTCAAGGCGCTGCTCGACGCCCTCGACGGCACCCGCTGGCATCCGATCGCGCTGGTCGGCGTCACCACCGGGCTCCGACGCGGCGAACTACTCGCCCTCCACTGGCCAGAGATCCACCTGGCGGCCGACCCGCACGTGTCGGTACGCCATGCCCTGTCCTACGTGGGTGGGGTGTCGCTCAAGGTCCCGAAACGCCCACGCAGCTACCGGACGGTCCCGCTCGTCCCCGAGGCCGTCACCGCGCTCAAGGCATGGCGCAAGACCCAGGCCACCGAACGCCTGGCCGCCGGCCCCCTGTGGTCGCCCGACTGGCCCGGGCTGGTGTTCACCGCCGAGGACGGCCGACCGCATCGGGTCAACGCCTACTGGCACGCCCTCACCGCAGCCGTACCCGGCGCCCACCCCCACCGGCTTCGACACAGCTACGCCACCCACCTGCTCGAGGCCGGCACACCGATCCACCACGTCGCCGAACTGATGGGTGACACCGTGGGGACCATCGAAGGCACCTACAGCCATGTGCTCCGCCACAAGCACGAGGTCGTCGACGTCGCCCGCGGACTACTCGGCGGTGCAACGTGAGCACCAATCGCTGGGTCTCGTGGCAGCGTCCACAGGTCAGCGCCGGAGGCGTTCCGTGTACGCCGCCATTCGTGCAATTGCGTTGGCGCGAGACGGGGCAATGGGTAGGCGACGTCCTTTGGAAACCCGAGGGCGAGACCTGGTGGATGTGGTGGGGAGAGCCGACACAAAGCCGCTACGCGGTGTCTCTCCATGATTGGCCGTATGCGTGCGAGGGCCACAAGCACGAGCACCCGAACGAGGCCGAAGTCGCCAAGAGAGTCGCTCAGGCCGAGGCAAATCACGCAATGGTGACCCTGCACGTCAACGTAAAGCGCTAAAGTAGGACCATCGGAGTCAATCGGCGCATGGCCGTAACGGCGCCGTAGAGACATATCGGCTGGGGCCGGTCGACCAGAGACCCAAAGGAGTCTCATGGTCGCTCCTACCGCCGAGACCGAGCGGCTCGGCGATTCACCCGCTGAGTTCGCAGCGCCTTCGGCTGCACCCGCCGGCACGTCCAGAACCTGATCGCTCGCGGCGAACTCCCGAGCATCAAGCTCGGACGCCTCTGGCGAATCCCCGCCCCCGTCGTCGA
>JBKPHE010000246.1:0-20678 GCA_046744485.1 Actinomycetota bacterium
GCCCTGGCCCACGTGTTGGGGCGGACGTCGGAGGTGGTCGTGACGCCCGGCAACGCGGCGATCCCCGGCTCGGCGGCGACGCCGCCCGAGGAGGTCGACGCCGACCTCTTCGTCATCGGGCCCGAGGCACCACTGGTGGACGGCCTGGCCGACCGGTTGCGCGCCGCCGGGCGCCCCGTCTTCGGCCCGGGCGGCGCCGGGGCCCGGCTGGTGGGATCCAAGGCCTGGATGATGGACCGGCTCGCCTCGGCCGCCGTGCCCACCGCCCGCTACGGCAGCTTCGCCGACGAAGCTGCGGCGCTGGACTTCTTGCGGACGCTGCCGGGCCCTTGGGTGGTCAAGACCGACGGGTTGGCGGCGGGCAAGGGCGTCCTCGTGACCGGGCGACTCGACGAGGCCGAGGACGACGTGCAGGCGAAGCTCGCCGGGGAGTCGTTCGGTGACGCCGGGCGCACCGTCGTGATCGAGGAGGGCATGATCGGACCCGAGCTGTCGGTGCTGGCCATATGCGACGGAAGCCGCGCGGTGGCCCTGGCGCCGGCGCGGGACTTCAAGCGGGTGGGCGACGGCGATACCGGCCCCAACACGGGTGGCATGGGCGCCTACTCGCCGGTGCCCTTTGCCGGCGACGACGTCGTCGCCACGGTGTTGGACCGATTAGTGGAGCCCACGCTGGTCGAGCTGCGCCGGCGCGGTGTCGACTATCGGGGCGTGCTCTACGCCGGGCTCATGCTCACGCCCGAGGGGCCGAGGCTGCTGGAGTACAACGTCCGCTTCGGTGATCCCGAGGCCCAAGTGGTGCTGCCCCGGCTCACCAGTGACCTCGCCGAACTGCTGGCGGCCGCAGCCACGGGCGACCTGCGCCGGGCACCTGCGCCGCACTTCGGCCACGACGCCTGCGTCACGGTCGTGCTGGCTTCGGAGGGCTATCCCGGCGAGCCCCGCCGCGGTGACGTGATCGAGGGCCTCGACGCCGCTGCGGCGCAGGGGGCCACCGTGTTCGCCGCCGGGGTCGCCCGCGACGGCGACGGCCGGCTGGTGACTGCGGGGGGGCGGGTGCTGGCAGTCACCGGCACCGGCGCCACGGTCGCCGCGGCCCGTCGCCGCGCGTACGCCGCCGCCGGGTGCGTGTCGTGGGCAGGCATGCACTACCGGAGTGACATCGCCCAGAGGCTGCGCGAGTAGCGCAGCCCGGCCCGAGCGGCCGCGGGAGCGGGCAAGAATGCGTCGAAGCCCGAACGGCCCGGCGCCGAAGGCGCCAAGAGTGGAAATCATGTCCCGCTACCGAGGAGGCACCGATCGCATGAGCCGCAAGAGGGTCGCCGTCCTCATGGGATCTGCCAGTGACAGGGACAAGATGGCGCAGGCCGCCGACACCCTGGCGCGTTACGGCATCGAGGCCGACGTCCGCGTCATGTCGGCGCATCGCACGCCCGCGGCGGTGGCCGACTTCGCCTCGTCGGCGCGCGATCGGGGCTATGCCGCCATCATCTGCGGCGCCGGCATGGCAGCCCACCTGGCGGGTGCGGTCGCCGGGCAGACCACCCTGCCCGTCATCGGTGTACCCCTCTCCGGGGGCGCGCTCAACGGCGTGGACGCGCTCTATGCCACCGTGCAGATGCCCAAGGGGATCCCGGTCGCCACGGTCGCCATCGACGGCGCCATGAACGCCGCGCTCCTGGCGGTGCAGATGCTCGCCATCGACGACGGGGACCTGGCGACTGCGCTTGCCGAGCACCGCGACGAGATGGTGCCCAAGCCGTCCTGAGCCGGTCCGCGAGGGCGTGCCGACCGCCGTCGGTGGGGGACTTGCGCGCCCTCTGAAGTAGTGGTCAGAGGGCCGCGGATGGTGTTTGCGGACGCCGCCACAAAGTGTCAACATGCGCCGCCGAATCGAACCGCTGGGGACGCAGAGCTCGGCCGAGGGGTGCGCACGTCGGTGCCCACCGCGGCCGGACATGAGGCCGGGGACGTGCCCCCCGCACAGTGGGGAAGGACAATGCAATGGCGCATGGAGTTCTGACGTCACGGACGCGTGGCGTCGTGGGTTTGACGTCCCTGGTGGCCGGTTCGGGGTTACTGGTCGCCACTCTGGCGGGCCCGGCCGCCGCCCACGAGGGCAAGGAGCCCGTCCCGATCGACGAGACGAGCAACCTGAGCTGCGCGGAGCTGGCCGAGAGGTTCGGCATCGACGCCGACTGGACGGAGTTCAAGGTCGAGGCGGGTGACCTGCCGGACGAAGGCTCATCGCAGACATACGACCTCACGCCCGACGATGACACCGACGATGCCATCGTGACCATCACGATGGTGATGCAGGGCAAGGCCTTCGACTGGACCTCGACCGTCGGCATCGACGCGGTCTACGTGAAGGGTGGCAGCGCCGGCTCGTACTTCTACGGCTATCAACCCGACGTCAACCAGGACGGCGAGATCGTCGGCCCGGGTGAGGAGGCCACGGGCGGCGTCGACCACGGCACACCGCCCTGGCACCAAGAGGGTAAGAACCTCATCAGCCACGTCACCTTCTGTTTCGACGACGAGCACAAGCCACCGCCGTCGTCGACCACGTCGAGCTCGTCCACCACCTCCAGCTCTTCGACGTCGACCACTGTCGCCGACACGACGACGTCGTCGACCGACACCACAGTGGCCAGCACCACGACGACGCCCGTCTCCGTGGACACGACCGCGCCACCAACGGTCCCCGTAACCACCCCGCCGGACACCCTGCCGCAGACTGGTAGCGACAGCACATGGCTGCTGCTCGCGCTCGGTGGCGTCCTGGTGCTCGGGGGCGGCACGTTGCTCGCCACCACCCGCATCTTCCGGCGCCAGAGCGGCTGATCGGTGGTCTGTGGCTGGAAGTGGTTGATCTCCGACCGCTTCCGGCCACAGAATCCGCGGCCCCGCCCGCCAGACTGGGCCCAGTGAAACCGGTCCTGCCCGACGTGCTGGCGTCCCGATATGCCAGCCAGCCGATGGTCGAGCTGTGGTCGCCCGAGCGCAAGGTTCGACTCGAACGCGAGCTGTGGGTGGCGGTGATGCAGGCGCAACGGGACCTGGGTGTCGACATCCCCGCCGCAGCCATCGACGACTACCGGGCCGTCATCGACACGGTCGACCTGGGGTCGATCGAGGCCCGTGAGCGCGTGACCCGCCACGACGTGAAGGCCCGGATCGAGGAGTTCTCGGTGCTCGCCGGCCACGAGCACGCCCACAAGGGCATGACCTCGCGCGACCTCACCGAGAACGTCGAGCAGCTGCAGGTGCGGCTTGCCCTCGAGCTGGTGCGCGACCGGATGGTCACGGCGCTGGCCCGGCTGGCCGAACGGGCCGCCGAGCACGCCGCGCTGGTCATGGCCGGGCGGACCCACAACGTGGCGGCACAGGCGACGACGCTCGGCAAGCGAATCGCCAATGCCGGCGAAGAGCTGCTGCAGGCCTACCGCCGTGTCGACGAGCTGCTGGCGCGCTACCCGCTGCGAGGCATCAAGGGCCCGGTCGGCACCCAGCAGGACATGCTCGACCTGCTCGGCGACGACGCCAGGGTCGACCGGCTCGAGGTGTTCGTGCTCGCGCACCTGGGGTTCGGTTCGGCGCTCACCAACGTCGGCCAGGTCTATCCCCGGTCGCTCGACCTCGACGTCGTGTCGGCCCTGGTCCAGGCCGTGGCGGGGCCGTCGACGCTGGCGCTCACGGTCCGGCTGATGGCCGGCCACGAGCTGGTGACCGAAGGCTTCGCCCCGGGCCAGGTCGGCAGCTCGGCCATGCCTCACAAGATGAACACCCGGTCGTGCGAGCGGGTCAACGGCTTGGCGGTCGTCGTGCGGGGCTACCTGTCGATGGTCGCCGAGCTGGCCGGCGGCCAGTGGAACGAGGGCGACGTGTCCGATTCCGTTGTCCGGCGCGTGGCGCTGCCCGGTGCGTTCCTCGCCACCGACGGGCTCTTCGAGACGTTCCTGGCGGTCCTCGACGGTTTCCGGGCCTACCCGGCCGTGATCGGGCGCGAGCTGGAGCGGTACCTCCCCTTCCTCGCCACCACCAAGGTGTTGATGGCCGCGGTGCGCGCCGGGGTGGGGCGCGAGCGGGCCCACGAGGCCATCCAGGAGCACGCCATGGCGGTGGCGAGGGCGTTGCGGGAAGGTGCGACGCGGAACGATCTGGCCGAGCGCCTCGCGGCCGACGAGCGGCTCGGGCTCGACCGGGCCGCCATCGATGCCGTGCTCGCCGACCGGGCCGCGTTCGTCGGCACGGCGCTCCACCAGGTCGATGTCTTTTGCCAGCAGGTCGAGGCGATCGTCGCCGACCATCCCGAGGCGGCCCGCTACCGTCCGGAACCGATCCTGTAAGTCGGCGCTGCCAGCAAACCGTCACAGCTTCTGGGAGGCTCTGCCGTGACCAGTGCTCCAGCACTCGGCCTGCCCCACGTCCACTCCGGCAAGGTTCGGGACATCTACGCCGTCGGCGACGACCGACTCCTCATGGTGACGAGCGATCGCATCTCGGCGTTCGACGTCGTCATGGCCGAGCGGATCCCGCACAAGGGCCGGGTCCTGACCGCGATGTCGGCCTTCTGGTTTGCCGAGCTGTCCGACGTCGTGCCCGGGCATCTCGTCTCCACTGCCCTCGACGACCTGCCACCCTCGGCGAAGGCGGCGGAGGCGGAGGCGGATCTCGCGGGACGGGTGATGCTGACCACGAAGGCGCAGATGCTGCCGGTGGAGTGCATCGTACGCGGCTACATCACCGGGTCGGCGTGGAACGAGTACCGCGCCAACGGCACGATGCACGGAACCCGGCTGCCGGCGGACCTGCAGGAGTCCGAGCGCCTGCCGGAGCCGGTGTTCACGCCGTCGACCAAGGCCGAGCAGGGCCACGACGAGAACATCTCGTTCAGCGCCGCCGCCGGGCTCCTCGGCGAGGCGCTGGCCGCCAAGGTGCGCGCCGTCTCGCTCGAGCTGTACCGCCGGGGTGCCGACTGGGCGCGTGAGCGGGGCATCATCATCGCCGACACGAAGTTCGAGCTGGGGCTCGTCGAAGGCGACCTCGTGCTGTGCGACGAGGTGCTCACGCCCGACTCCTCCCGCTTCTGGCCCACCGATGCCTACGTTCCGGGCAAGACGCCGCCGTCGTTCGACAAGCAACCCGTGCGTGACTACCTCCACGGGCTCGACTGGGACAAGAGGCCACCGCCCCCACCGCTGCCGGACGAGGTCGTGGCGGCGACCAGCTCCCGGTACGTCGAGGCATACGAGCGCGTGACCGGGCGGTCGTTCGCCGACTGGCCCGGCGCGGGTGCCTGACGCCTGCGGCTTCGACCTCCAGTTCGAGTGGGGGACGAACGGGCTGGAACGGCTCGGCCCCGGCGCCGCGGGCATCGTCATCGTCGACGTGCTGCGGTTCACCACCGCCGTGTCGGTGGCCGTCGACCGGGGCGCCACGGTGCTGCCGTACCGGTGGGCGGACGATGGCGCCGAGACCTACGCCGCACAGCACAATGCCTTCCTGGCGGGCGCGGACCCGGGCGAGCCGGGGCGCGTCCGGTGGTCGCTCTCGCCCGTGGACCTCGCACGGCTCCGCGCCGGCACGAGGCTGGTGCTGCCGTCGCCCAACGGATCGGAGCTGGCCTACCGAGTGCGCACGCATGCGCCGCACGCCGCCGTCCTGGCGGGTTGCCTGCGCAACGCCTCGGCCGTGGCGCGCGCGGTGGCGGCGTCGCTGCCCGACGGTCCGGTTGCGGTCATCGCCGCCGGCGAGCGCTGGGAGACGGACACCGAACAGCCCGGCGAACGCCGTGAGACGTTGGCTCTCCGGCCGGCGGTCGAGGACCTGTTGGGCGGCGGCGCCGTCCTGCGGGCCCTCCGGGTGCTCACGGGCGCGGCCCCCGATCGCATCTCACCCGAGGCGCGGGCCGCCATGGCCTCCTTCGACGAAGCGCGAGACGACTTGCGGGGGTGGCTGCTCGCCTCCGCGTCGGGTCGCGAGCTTGTGGCCCGGGGCCGACGCGACGACGTGCTGGCGGCCGCTGCGCTGGACGTCGAGGCGATCGCGCCGGTCCTCGTCGGCGCCGCCTTCGTCGGTGCCACGCCCCGATCGCTCGGCCATCTACGCTGAGCGCATGAGGAGCGAGGTCGGCCAGTAGTGCGTTTCTCGGTGCTGGTGGAGACCCGCCTGCGCGAAGGCGTTGCCGATCCGCAGGGAGCCACCATCGAGCGGTCGCTGCCGGCCCTCGGCTTCGAGGGCGTGTCCGGCGTGCGGGTGGGCAAGGCGTTCCGGTTCACCATCGAGTCCGACGACGAGGCGGCCGCCCGCGCCGAGGTCGAGGACATGTGCAAGCGCTTCCTCGCCAATCCGGTGATCGAGGACGCCACCATCTCTGTCGCGTCGAACGGGCCCGCCTGATGGCGTCACGCGTCGGGGTCGTGGTCTTCCCGGGGTCGAACTGCGAGTTCGACGTCGTCGAGGCCGTGCGCGGCCTCGGGGGTGAGGCCGAGCTGCTGTGGCATGCCAACGCGTCGCTCGGGGACGTGGACGCCGTCGTGCTGCCCGGTGGGTTTGCCCACGGCGACTATCTGCGCCCCGGGGCAATCGCCCGGTTCTCACCGGTCATGCGGGCGATCGAGGCGTTTGCGAACGACGGCGGTCCCGTGATCGGCATCTGCAACGGCTTCCAGGTGTTGTGCGAGGCGGGTCTCCTGCCCGGCGCGCTGCAGAAGAATGCGGGACTCAAGTTTCTCTGCAAGCCGGTGGCGGTTCGGGTCGAGACCGACACGACGGCGCTCACCGTCGACGTGCGCGTCGGCAGCGAACTGCGCATTCCGATCAACCACTTCGAGGGCAACTACACCTGTAAGCTGAAAACGTTGGCCGAGTTGCGGGCGGACGATCGGATCGTGCTCCGCTACACCGACAATCCCAACGGATCACTCGACGATATCGCTGGAATCTGCTCGGCCGGTCGCAATGTCGTCGGCTTGATGCCGCATCCCGAGCGGGCCTGCCATCCGCTGCTCGGGTCGACCGACGGTGCACCGCTGCTGCGCTCGCTCCTGGTCAGAGCGGGCGCCCTGGTCGCCTGATCCGCTCGTCGGTCAGCTGCCGCGGGCGATGCCGGCCTTCTCGAGCACCGGCGCCGGCACCCCGAGCTCGCGCCAAGCCGAGTACGAGATGCCCTTGCGCTGGCTGTAGGGAGCGGCCGACTTGACGAACTCCTTTTCGAGCTTGTCGAGGTCGACTTTGGACTCGCTCGCCGCCAGGGCGGCCCTGAGATCGAGGCGTTCCTGGGCGAGATGGAGGCGCTTGAGCGGATCGGCCGATGCGAATTCGGCCTCGACCGCCGTCAAACGGCGCTTTATCGAATCGGGAGTGCGCTTGCGGCCGCGGCGGGGTTTGTGAGCTTCAAGTGCTTCGAGGTAGCGGCGGACCGCTCGACCTTGATCCCGACCCTCGGCCAATGCCGCCTTGTGTTCGCGACTCATCGGTGTGCGCTTGCGTGGGGACTGGGGCATGGACGCGCAGCATATTTCGGGTCGGCGGAGTTTTCCATTTCGTCGCCATGTGACGGTGACCGAAGGCCGATTTGGCTCGACGGAAAGAGCGCATGCCAACACCGAACGTCGCGTCTCGTCGCCTACTGTTTCGGATCGTGAGCGAGCCGAGTGAGCGAGCCGACGTCGCGTGCCGATGACAGACGACGAGCCGATCCATCGGGCCCTCGGTCTCTCCGACGACGAGGCCGCCGCCGTGGAGCGCATCCTCGGGCGACATCCCAACCACCTGGAACTGGCCATGTTCGCGGTGATGTGGTCGGAGCACTGCTCCTACAAGTCCAGTCGCCTGCACCTCCGCCGGCTTCCCACCGACGGGCCCGCCGTCCTGGTCGGCCCCGGCGAGAACGCCGGAGTCGTGGATGTGGGTGACGGGGTGGCGGTGGCCTTTCGCATCGAGAGCCACAACCATCCGTCGGCGATCGAGCCGTATCAGGGGGCGGCGACGGGCATCGGCGGCATCCTGCGCGACGTGTTCACCATGGGGGCGCGGCCCGTGGCTTTGATGGACCCACTGCGCTTCGGGCCGTTATCCGATGCACGCAGCCGCTGGATTGCCGAAGGTGTCGTCTCCGGCATCAGCGGTTACGGCAACTCGGTCGGCGTTCCCACGGTGGGCGGCGAGATCGTCTTCGACGAGACGTACCAGGACAATCCACTCGTGAACGTGTTCTGCCTGGGGGTCATGCCGGTCGAGCGGCTGGTGCTCGGCAGGGCGTCGGGCGTGGGGAATCTCGCCGTGCTCGTGGGCTCAATGACCGGGCGCGACGGCATCGGTGGCGTGTCGGTCCTGGCCTCGGCCGGCTTCAGCGACG
Organism: Actinomycetota bacterium; assembly: GCA_046744485.1. Lineage (GTDB taxonomy): Bacteria > Actinomycetota > Acidimicrobiia > Acidimicrobiales > VFJN01 > DASQUK01. Next base: position 8,366 of record JBKPHE010000246.1, read on the forward strand.
ATGAGGCCGACGCCGCCAAGCGGCCCAGCGTGCAGGTCGGCGATCCCTTCGAGGAGAAGCGCCTGATCGAGGCGTGCCTGGCCCTGCTCGACGCCGACCTGGTCGTCGGCATCCAGGACTTGGGTGGTGCCGGCCTCACCTGCGCCACCAGCGAGACCGCCAGCCGGGGCGGGGTCGGGATGGACGTCTACGTCTCCGAGGTGCCCCAGCGCGAGACGGGCATGGAGCCGTTCGAGGTGATGACCAGCGAGAGCCAGGAGCGCATGCTCGCCATCGTCGAGCCCGGGCACCTCGACGACGTGCTGGCGATCTGTCGCCATTGGGACGTGTCCGCGGCGGTGGTGGGGAAGGTCACGGCCGGGGGGCGACTGCGGATCCTCGACCGCCCCGAGGGCCCGGTGCTGGCGGACGTGCCCGCGGCGGCGCTGCACGAGGACGCGCCGCTGCTCGACCGCCCGCGGACCGAGCCCGCCGGCCGCGCCTCCCGCCTGGCCGACGGCGCCGACGCCGCCCTGGCGCCGCCCGTCGACGCCGGGGCCGACCTGCTCGAACTGCTCTACGACACGTCGTGGGTGTGGTCGCAGTACGACCACCAGCTGTTCCTCAACACGGTCGAGGGACCGGGGGGCGACGCGGCGGTGCTCCGGCTGAAGCATCCGCTGAGCGGTGCCGACACGGGTCGGGCCCTGGCCCTGACCACCGACGGCAACCATCGCTGGTGCGCGCTCGACCCCCGACGGGGCACGGCATTGGTGGTGGCGGAGGCGGTGGCGAACCTGGCGTGCGTCGGTGCCCGGCCGCTGGCGCTCGTCAACTGCCTGAACTTCGGCAACCCCGAGCACCCCGAGACGATGTGGCAGCTGTCCGAGGCCGTCGACGGCATGGCCGAGGCCTGCCGGGCGCTGTCGCTCCCCGTGGTGGGCGGCAACGTCAGCCTCTACAACGAGAGCCGGGACCGCGACATCGACCCCACGCCGATCGTGGCCGCGGTAGGAATGGTCGACGAGCTGGCCGCCCCGCCGCCCGGCGTGGGCCTGGTCGACGGCACCCGGCTGGTGGTGCTGGGCCCCGAGCCGGACACGCTGTCCGGGTCGCAGTGGGCGTGGCGGCGCGGCCACAAGTCCGGCGCGCCCCCCGCCCTGGACCTGGCCGGCCACCGGGCCGCCTGCGAGCTGGTGCGGGGCCTGGTCACCGACGGACTGGTGCTCGGCGTGCACGACGCGGCCGACGGTGGGCTGGCGCTGGCGCTGGCCGAGATGGCGGTGCGGTCCGGGGTGGGCTTCGTCGTCTCGGCCCCCGGGGGCGCCGGCGGCCACCGCTGGCTGTTCGGCGAGTCACCGAGCCGGTTCGTGCTCGCGGTCGACCCCGCGGCGCTCGCCGAGGTGGACCGTCGGTGCCGCGCCGCCGGCCAGCACGCCACGGTCGTGGGCGACGCCGGCGGCGACCGCCTCACCGTGGAGGGGTTGGTCGACGTGGCGTTGGCCGATGCCGTGGCGGCCTGGAAGGGCCGGCTGCCCCAGCTGCTCGGTCACGGCACCACGCAGGGCTGACCGCGCCCAAGCGGTGACGGATGCCGGTGCGGTGGCACGCCCGACCACCAAAAGTTTGGGCGGGTCGCTAGTGCCTTGGGTTCCGGGCCAGCCCCGTGCGGCGTGGTGGCTGGTCGGGGGTCGGCGGCTCGCCGTCGTGGCCGTCGCGGTGCAGGGCGCCAATGAGCCCGGCCTCGGCCTCGTCGATCGCCACGTCGGGATGCAGATCGTGGACGATGCGCCACATGATCCGGTCCAGCACCAGGAATTTGGCGAGCCAGACGGCGGCGAATCCGCTGAGCTGCGCCACGACCACCGCCAGGGTCGTGCCCCAACGCTCGTCGGCGTAGTTGACGGCGATCAACGACAGGATCATCCCCAGAACCGACATCACCCAGAAGGGCACGACCTCGCCCCACAGCCGGTTCTTGCCGGTCTGGTGCCAGGTCCAGTACCGGTTGATCAGGTAGTTGGGGATGGCGCCCAGCGTCACCGACACGAGGTTGGCGACCAACTCGTTCCATCCGAGGACGCCGTAGCAGATCGCCAGGATCGGCACGCCGACGCTCACCCCGGCGAGCGACGCCGCCGAGTAACGGGTCAGCTTGACCACGGTGGGGGAGCGCAGGTCGATGCCCATCGCCGCCGAGCCTATGGCGGCAGGCCGCCGGTTCGCCGGTGCGCCCTTCCGAACCGGCAGAATGAGCCATGTGATCGCCCCCCACCACCGCCGGCCGGCGGGAGACGCCGACCACCCCCACGAGGCGTGCGGGGTCTTCGGGGTCCACGCCCGGGAGGGCGTGGCGGTGGCGCGCCTCACGTACCTGGGACTGTTCGCGCTGCAACACCGGGGTCAAGAGGCGGCGGGCATGGCGGTGAGCGATGGCGACACCCTCACCGTGGTCAAGGATCAAGGCCTCGTGGCCAGCGTCTTCGACGACCGCACGCTGGCCGGGCTCACCGGCCACCTCGCCATCGGGCACTGCCGATACTCGACCACCGGCTCGTCGACGTGGCGCAACGCCCAGCCGGCGTACCGCTCGGTGGGTGAGCACATGTTTGCGCTCGGTCACAACGGCAACCTGGTGAACACCGAAAAACTGGCCGGCGACGCCGGCATGTTGGAGGGCACGGTCACCAGCGACAGCGACCTCGTGGCCGAGCTCATCGCCGCCGAGCTCTCGATCGACGTGGCAGCGAACGAGCTCGCCGACCTCGGCGCCCCGGTCGCCCGGTCGGCCGACGATGGGCCTCCCGATTTCTTGGAGCGGGCAGTGGCGGCCGTCGTCCCCCGGCTCGAGGGTGCGTTCTCGTTCGTCATCATGGACGAGGCCCGGGTCATCGGTGTGCGCGATCCGCACGGCTTCCGGCCGCTGTGCCTGGGCCGGCTGGACGCCGCCGAGGCGGGCCACGGCGGCTGGGTGCTGGCCTCGGAGACGCCGGCGCTCGACATCGTCGGCGCCACCTTCGTGCGCGAGCTCGAGCCGGGCGAGATGGTGGTGATCGACGAGGCGGGGGTCCGGTCGCAGCATCCGGACGGCGCCGACGCCGCCGACCCCCGGCTGTGCCTGTTCGAGTTCGTCTACTTCGCCCGTCCCGACAGCCGGCTCTACGGGCAGAGCATCCACCAGGCCCGCATCCGCATGGGGGAGCTGCTCGCCGAGCAGGCACCGGCGGACGCCGACATGGTGATGGGGGTGCCGGAGTCGGGGGTGCCGGCGGCCGAGGGATTCGCGCGCCGGAGCAGCACGCCGCTGGGGCAGGGCCTGGTGAAGAACCGCTACATCGGCCGCAGCTTCATCGCCCCCAGCCAGGAGATGCGGGCTGAGGCGGTGCGCATGAAGCTCAACCCTCTCCGCGAGAACATCGCCGGGAAGCGGCTGGTGGTGGTGGACGACTCCATCGTGCGAGGCACCACGCAGAAGCAACTGGTGCGGATGCTTCGCGAGGCCGGTGCCCGCGAGGTGCACCTCCGCATCACGTCGCCGCCAGTGGCGTGGTCGTGCTTCTACGGGATCGACACGGGGGATCGGGACGAGCTGATCGCCGCCCAGCTCGACGTCGACGAGATCCGCGAGTACCTGAACCTCGACACGCTCGCCTACCTGACCCTCGATCGGCTGGTCGAAGCCACCGGAGCGGCCAGCGCCGGGTTCTGCGACGCCTGCTTCACGGGTGACTACTCGGTGCCGGTGCCCGTCACGCTGCGCAAGCACGTGCTCGAGCCGGACGGGCGCCCGCTGGACCGGCACGTGCAGCCCGCGCTCGACGGCACCATCGCCTGATGCCCGAGCTCTGGTTCGGTCATGGGTGAGACCTACCGGGGCGCCGGGGTGGACATCGCCGCCGGGGAGGCGGCGGTTGCCCGCATCAAGGACAAGGTCCGCACCACCTACCGACCGGAGGTCCTGGGCGACATCGGCGGGTTCGGCGGGCTCGTCGAGCTGCCGGCCGGCTACCGACGACCGGTGCTCGTGTCATCGACCGACGGCGTCGGCACCAAGGCGATGGTGGCCCGCGCCGCCGGCCGGTTCGACACCATCGGCATCGACCTCGTCGCCATGTGCGTCGACGACATCGCCTGCCTCGGCGCGGAGCCGTTGTTCTTCCTCGACTACATCTCGGTGGGCATGCTCGATCCCGACCAGATCGACGCGCTGGTCACCGGTGTGGTCGAGGGCTGCCATCGCGCCGGCTGCGCGCTGGTGGGCGGGGAGATGGCGGAGCACCCCGGTTCCCTGGAGCCCGGCGAGTTCGACCTCGTGGGATTCGTGGTGGGCGTGGTCGAGCGCGACCGGATCCTGACGGGCGACAGCGCCCGGGCCGGCGACGTTCTCTTGGGGCTCCCGTCGCCGGGGCTGCGCTCCAACGGCTATTCGCTGGCCCGGAGGGTGCTGGTCGAGCGCGCGGGGTTGTCCCTCGAGGACGAGCTGTTCCCGGGGCACTCCGTGGCCGACGAGCTCCTGCGCCCGTCGGTGATCTATGCGCCGGCGCTGCGGGAACTGCTGGGCGACGTCGACGTGCGCGCCGTCGCCCACGTCACCGGGGGTGGGCTCGTCGGCAACCTGCCCAGGGTGCTGCCCGAGGGTGTCGACGCCGAGCTGGAACGTTCGGCGTGGGAGGTCCCGCGGGTCTTCACGGAGATCCAACGCCACGGTGAGGTGGCCGACGACGAGATGGCCCGGGTGTTCAACCTCGGGCTCGGCATGGTGGTCGTCGTCCCCCCGGGCGACGCGACCCGGGCGCTGGCACTGCTGCGGCGCGCCGGGCACGCCGCCGTCGAGGTGGGGCGACTGGTGCCCGCGTCGGACGGCATCGGCCGGGAGGTGCACCTGAGGTGACGGCGCCCGCAGGCACGACCACGCAAGCGCTGATCGAGCACCTGCTGCGCCACGCCGTGCGCCGGGGCGACTTCGTGCTCAAGTCCGGAAAGCGGAGCCGGTGGTTCATCGACGCCAAGCAGACGACCTGCCGGCCCGACGGCATGCTGCTCGTCGCCGATGCCCTGCTGGAGGCCCTGCCCGATGACATCACGGCCATCGGCGGCCTGACCATGGGCGCCGACGCCGTGGCCTTCGGCACCGCCGCGGTGGCCGCCACTCGGGGGCGGGCGCTGCGGAGCTTCAGCGTGCGCAAGGAGGCGAAGGACCACGGCGGCGGCGGCCGGATCGCCGGCGCCCTGGAGCGGGGCGATCGAGTCGCCCTCACCGAGGACGCCGCCACCCGGGGTGTCTCGATGCTCGAGGCCGCCGAGGTGGTGCGCGCGTGCGGCGCGGAGCCCGTGCTGCTCATCCCGGTGGTCGATCGGGGTGGCACCTGCGCCGGCTTGGCGGCGGAGGCCGGTCTCGCCTACCACGCGCTGGTCACGGCGCCCGACCTGGGCTTTCCCTACGAGAAGGACGTCGGCTAGCGGGAGCGCTCAGGCGCTCGCCGTTGCCTGCGGGCGCAACGTCACGGTCGCGCTCTCGTCCTCGTCGTCGAGGACCAGGTCATCGGCCGACACACCCGACGCCACCGCTCGCCTGCGGGCCAGGTCCAGCTCGTCGGTCGGGCCCAACCAACCCTCGCCCGTGAGGATCACGCCCCCGTCGAGCTCGATGGTCACCCGCTCGCACACGGCCGCCAGCACCCCCAGCACGTCGGTGGCGGCGAGCAGGAACGTCACCGGATCGCGCGGCTCCACCGGGGCACTGGCATGCACCTCGACGTCGACGCCCACCTCTTCTCGCAGGCGCTCCGCTTCCCGGCCCAGTGCCTCCTCCAGCTGTTCGGACACGGTGCCGGAGCGGACACCGCGAGCGTCCGGGGGCGCCCCCACGACGCCGGCCCAGCGGCGGGCGAGGGTGGCGAGGAGGATGGCCCAGGTCGCTCCGGGCACGCCCGGCGCTGAGGCCGATCCGTCGACGGTCCCGAGCAGGGCCTGATACTCGCTGGTGCGGACTGCCGCCTCGGCGGTCGCCCGCTCCGCGGAGGAGAGCCGATTCCGTTGCTGGGTCAGGGCCTCGACGGCCGCAGCGTGATCGGCGCGCGCCCGGGCGAGGTCGCCCTGGAGGCGGCCGTACGCGGTGCTCCCCCGCTCCTGGGCCTGCCGCAGCTCATAGCGCTCCACCAGCAGCCCCGCCCGCTCCGTGGTGAGGGCCGACACGCTGGCCTCGAGCTGGGCCGTCCGTTCCTGGGCCGCGGCCAGCTCGGACTCCGCTCGATCAGTCCGTTCGCGGAAGGCGCGCACCTCGTTCGCGGCCCCCCGAAGCTCCCGCCGCATCCCGATTGCCCGCCACGCCAGCCACCCACAGGCCACCGCCAGGACGCCCGCCACGATCCCCAGGATCCCCGAGACCACGACGCAACGGTAGCCCCTGCTCGGGCGCCGGCTACCGGCCGGTGCGGATCAGCCGAACCCGGCTCACCGAGGCGATGCGCTCCTCGGCCAAGCGGTCAGCCGCCACGGCGGTCGTGATGCCCTCGGCGTCGGCCCGATCGAACACCGCCAGCAAGGTGTCGTGGATCGAGCGGATGCGCCCGTAGGCGCGGTTCCGGTCGTAGCCGTGTGGCTCCTCGGCGATGTTGATCACCCCGCCGGCGTTGGCCACGAAGTCGGGTGCGTAGACAACGCCCCGCTGGCGCAGTCGCTCGGCGTCGGCCAGCTCCGCCAGCTGGTTGTTGGCCGAGCCCACCACTGCGTCGCATCCCAACTGGGGAATCGTCTCGGCGTTCAGCGCGCCGCCCAGCGCGCACGGCGAGAAGATGTCGCAGGCGACGGCGTGGGCGGCGTCGGGCGCCACCGGCACTGCGCCGTGCCGCTCGACCACCGAGTCGACCGCCGCGTCGTTCACATCGGCCACGGTGAGCTTGGCGCCCTCCTCGGCCAGGTGGTCGGCGAGCGCCGCGCCCACCTTTCCCACCCCGGAGATGCAGACGTGCCGCCCGGCCAGGGATTGACCACCCCACAAGCGTTCGGCCACCGCCTTCATGGCCCACAGCACACCCCAGGCCGTGGCCGGCGACGGGTCCCCCGAGCCGCCGAGCGACTCGCTGACCCCGGTCACGTGGCGGGTCTCGCGCCGGATCAGATCCATGTCGGCCTGGCTGGTGCCGACGTCCTCGGCCGTGATGTAGCGGCCGCTGAGGCCCTCGACGAACCGACCGTAGGCCCGCAGCAGGGCCTCGTTCTTGTCCCTGGCGGGGTCGCCGATGATCACGGCCTTGCCCCCGCCCTGGTCGTTGCCGCACACCGCGTGCTTGTACGTCATCCCCTGCGCCAGCCGGCACACGTCGACCACGGCCTCGTCCTCGGAGGGATAGGGATAGAAGCGGGTCCCACCCAGGGCGGGGCCGAGCGCCGTCGAGTGGATGGCCACGATCGCCCGCAACCCCGTCGGGGAATCGTGGAAGAAGACCACCTCCTCGAACCCGTCGGCCTTGAGGATCTCGAACACCGATGACACTGACGGGAGGGTATCCCCCAAATGAGCTCGGCTCGTTCGGGCCCAGGTGTACCGTCCCGCCGATGAGCGAGCGTCCGCAGGCCTGACGGCGTCGCCTCGACGGAGCGAAGATGGCGACGGAGCTGTGGCCCCGGCAGGCGCTCGAGGTGGCGCTCGAGGGCGAGGTGGCGGGCCTGGAGACCATGCGGCTGCTGCTGGCCCAGCCCGACTGGGTGCACCGGCGCGTCGATGCCCTGGAATACCGCGACAGCACGACGTTCCGGCGCCGCCAGAGCGTCCACTTCACAGTGCCGGACACGGCCCCGGAGTTGGCGATCGGACAGACGACGGCGCGGCTCGTGCCGCTGACCACGCTCCGCAAGGAGACGCTCGTCAACTTCGACTGCCGCGACGAGTCAGGGGCGGCGCTGCCGGTGCTGACCCGCGGCCAGCAGGGCCTGCTGATGGTGCGGGCGATGACTGCTTGGGCCGAGGGGATCCTTGGGGCGCAGCTCGCACCGGACGTCGTGGACGACATCGAGACCCTGCTCAGGACCCCCGTCGCCGATGGCCACGAGGCACGCGAGCGCATGCATGCGGCGGACGCCGGTGACCAGAGGGCGGCGCTGCGTGCCGACGGGCTGTTCCCCCTGATGCTCGACCAGTTCACCGACCAGTTCCTCCTGGCCACCCTGGTGCACGACCCGCCGGGCACACAGAGAATCGTGAAGTTCTCCTACGAGGAGTTGGGCGACCTGGCGCCGGAACCGTGGCCCCGTGCGCCGCTGGCGGCGCTGTGCTGGATCCCCCGGCAGGCGGCGTCGGCCGCGGAGAGCCTGTTCTCCACCGAGAGCTACCACTTCGAGGCCGACATGCCCCCCGGGGTCGACGTCCCGGTGGCCAGCCTGTGGGTGGGATCGACGGAGCACGACATGGCGTGCGTCGACGTCGACACCGGCGGGCACCTGCGCATCGCGCTGCGGGCGACGGACTTCGAGCGCGGCGTTGCGGAGGTGAGATGGTCGTTGCGACCGGCGCGCCGCGGCTGGCTGCGTACCGCCTGGATCGCGACGGCCCTGTCGGCCCTGACGCTCGCCGTCGGCGCCTGGCGGCTGGACACCATCACCTCGGGTGGCGTTGCCGACGACGCCGGCGGTGGGGCGGGATCCGGTGCTGCGACCGACGCCCTGTCGGCGGGCACGCGCACCGAGTTGGCGGCGGCGGTGATCCTGGCGCTCATCGGCACCCTGGGTGGCCTGGTCGCCCGCATCGAGGAACATCCCCTGGTGTCGCGGCTCCTGGAGTGGCCACGCCGGCTCGCGGGGGTGGCGGCGCTGCTGCCCTTCATCGCGGCCGGCACGTTGGTCGTCGGTCCGGCGGGCACCAGCAGGCGCGTCGTATGGGCCATCCTCGCTGCGGTGGGCGTGGCCATCGCCGGAATCTTCGCGTTGGCGTTCGCCCGGCCGGAGACGGCGGCCGACCGGCCGCCGCCCGACACCGCCACCGCCGCCTGAGGGCGGAGCTGGCGGCGCGTCGGACACCCTGCGGTGCGCCGGGCCGTATGCTGGTGGCCATGTCGCCGTCGACGCGATCGAGCATCGTGCGTAGACGGGCCAGTGGCGTGACGGTCCTGCCGAGCGCCGAGGGCCCGTCGCCGCGCTCCGATCCCCGGTGGACGTCCGAACGGGCGCACCGCACCGATCGGCTGTTGGGTCGTCTCGTGGCCCGCAAGCGCAGCTCCGGGTCCTGACGCGCCGAGGCCGGCCGCTCCGGCCGGTCCTGACACCGCCGCCGATTCGCGTCTCGGCGAGGGTCGCATGGCACCATTTCCGCCGTGCGGAGTCGCTCCCGGCTAGGGATTGTCGTCGTCGCGTCGGTCCTGGTCGGCGGCGCGCTCGCGTGGGCGAGCAGCGATTCGTGGGAATCCTCGTCGGCCATCGGATCGACCGGCGGCGATCGCAGTGAGTCGACGACCACGACGTCGGCATCCACGACGACGACATCGACCACCACGACCACCACCGCGCCGCCCCTGCCACCGACGGCCGGGCTGCGCCTGCAGAAGGTGCGGACGATCGTCGCCACCGGACAGACCGGCCCCCTGTCGCCCAAGTCGATCGTCGCCTCGGGTACGGGGGTCGTCTACGCGCAGAACATGATCTACAACCACAGCGTCACCGCGTTCGACGCCGACGGCGACTTCGTGGCGACCATACCCGACACGGTGGACCTCGCCCGGTTCGGCATCACCGGCTTCCCTCCCGGCACGGTGCAGGGGGGACCCGTCGAGCTCGCCTTCTCCCCCGACCGCACCAAGGCCTACACCTCGAACTACTCGATGTACGGCCCGGGCTTCGGCCACCAGGGTGACGACGTCTGCTCGCCATCGAGCGGCGTCGACCCGAGCTTCGTCTATCGCATCGACGTTGCGACCCACCGGATCGACCAGGTGATCCAGGTCGGTTCGGTGCCCAAGTACGTGGCCACGACGCCCGACGGCCGCTACGTGCTCGTGACCAACTGGTGCACCTACGACCTCAGCGTGATCGACGTCGCGGCCGGCCGCGAGGTACGGCGCCTGCCGATGGGTGAGTACCCGCGCGGCATCGCCGTGTCGCCCGACTCCCGCCGGGCCTACGTGGCGATCATGGGCGGCCGGGAGATCAAGGTCGTCGACCTGGCGTCGTTCGGGGTCGCCACGTTCGCCGACGCCGGCGCCGGGCCGCGCCACATCGTCACCAGCCCCGACGGCGCCTACCTGTACGTGACGCTCAACAAGGACGGCCGCATCGCCAAGATCGACACCCGCACCGGCGCGGTCGTCGCCACGGCCGCCACCGGTTCGGCACCCCGCAGCATGGACATCTCTGTCGACGGCCAGTCGCTCTACGTCGTGAACTACGAGTCGTCGACGGTGTCGAAGGTGACCACCGCCGACATGGCCGAGGTCCAGGAGCTACCGACCGCCCACCACCCGATCGGCATCACTTACGATCAGGGGACCGGTCGCGTGTGGGTCGCGTGCTACGGGGGCGAGATCGAGATCTTCGAGGATCGCTAGGCACGTGCCATCCGTGGTGGTCGGGACCGGCGTCGATCCGGTGACCTTCCGCTTTTCAGAAGGCCCCAGGCCGTCCGGCCCGTGCGAGTGTGTGTTGCACTGTTCGCAAAATACCTGGTCAGCTGCACGGGACGGCACACTGCGCCAAAGGACGACAGGCACCGTACGCGGGACGCTCGCGGGATCGTCGCGGGATGGAGGCGATACGTCAGCGGTCATGCGTTGTCACGGTGGGTGGCGAAGTCAGAGCGGCCGCCGCGTGTCCGCATGCCGGGTGCGGCCCTAAGCGACCCTGACCTGAAGGCTGCGACGATGGTTGCACCGAACTGATTCGGGCGGGCAGGCTCACGGGGGTCGCGCGCCGTGCGTTAGTCAGCAGACCTCGGTGAGCCGGGGGTAGCGGTTGATGGCGCTGCCGCCGCCGGGGTCGAACTCGAAAGTGCACGTAGGGCGACGTGCCTCTGGCGTTGCCGCTGTTGCCCACGTAGCCGACCACGGTGCCTCGCTCTACGTGGCCGACACCTGTGTTCCCGTAGCCCGACAGGTGGGTCCCAAAGAACATGTTCCCGTCGTCGCCGTATACGAACCAGCTCAGGCCGCCGAGGCTCGAATTCCGGGTCAGGACACCGCCGGTTCTCGGTCGCTCTCGTCGCGGATGTCGCCCACCAACGCCTCGAGCACATCCTCGAGCGTGACTATGCCGACGGTCCCGCCACCGCTGCGGTCGTTGGTCACCAGGGCCAGGTGCACGCGCGATCGCTGCATCGATCGCAGGGCCTCCTCGAGAGTGGAGTTGGCCCGCAGCACCGGCATGCGGCGCACGAGCCGCAGCGGCAGGGGGCGCCGGCGCGCATCCGCAGCCACCCTGAGCAGGTCCGTGGCGTGGATGAAGCCGAGGACGTCGTCGAGCCCTCCCGGCCCGGTAACCATCAGGCGGGTGTGACCGGTCGCCGTCACCACGCGCTCGGCGTCGGCAGGGGTGGCCGTTCGATCGACCGCCACCACCCGGTCGCGCGGCGTCATGACCGAAAGCACGGGGCGCCCACCCAGGTCGAGCACCCCGGTCAGCAGTTGGTGAGCGACCTCCTCGATCAGGCCCTCCCGCCGGGAGGCGCCCACCATGCTCGCAATGTCGTCGGCGGTGTGGGCCGCCTCGAGCTCGCGGCGCGGCTCGACTCCGAGCAGGCGCACGATGCCGTTGGCGGTGGTGTTGAGCGCCCAGATGATGGGGCGGAAGACCGTGAGGTAGGCGCGGTTGGGCAGGGCCAGCCACAGAAGGGTGCGGTCGGGCTGGGCAATGGCGATGTTCTTGGGGATCATCTCACCCACCACCATGTGGGCAAACGAGACCAGCGCCAGCGCCACGGCGAACCCCAGGGCATGGCTCGCGCCGGCCGGCACGCCGAGCGGGCGGAGCAGGTCCTCGATCAGGTCGGCGAAGGCGGGCTCTGCCACGAAGCCGAGCCCCAGGGAGGCCATGGTGATGCCGAGTTGGGCGCCGGCCAGCAGGGGGTTGAGGTCGCGGATGGCCGCGAGCGCCGCCCGGGCCCGGCGGTGTCCCCGCTCGGCCAGGGGCTCGACCTTGGTTCGGGGCGTGGCCACCACGGCGAACTCCACGGCGACGAACAAGGCGTTGGCCAGGAGCAACGCCGCGGTGGCGACGAGGGCGCCGGCGTTCACCCCCCACCCCCGGGCGCGATGTCCGCCGACGGGGCCACCAGCCGCACCGTCGCCACCCGCAGGCGGTCCATCGCCACCACCTCGATGGCCCAGCCATCGTGCTCGAAGCGCTCCCCGGC
>JBKPHE010000058.1:0-31442 GCA_046744485.1 Actinomycetota bacterium
TTCACGATGGCGTGCGTCCGGGAGCCGGGCGACACGGGCGACAGACCCAGCGGCCGCGCCGCCAGGTGGATCCAGCTCCAGCAGGAGATCGTCAAGCAGGACTTCTTCACCTGGGAGAACATGAAGTACCTGCCCAAGCCCAACTTCGCCGTCGAGGAGGCCAAGGACTACGCCTCGCTGCGGCGTTGGGCCCAGCGCTTCTACCCGCCCGACACGCTCCCGTCCGACGGCGCGCCGGCCGGCGCCGGCGGCGAGGACGGCTCGTGATGGGTGGGGCCGCGATGGGTGGGGCGTAGACCGTGGGCGAGCGGCTGACCATTCCCTCGGTCCTCGACGAGCAGGCACAGAAGCGCGCCGACCAGCCGTTCCTCCACATCCTCGACGAGCCGGTGACGTACGCCGAGATGCGTGCCCGGGCGGTGTCGAGCGCCAACATCCTGGCGGCCACGGGCATCGAGCCCGGCGACCGCGTGGCCATCTACATGGGGACGTCGGCGGAATGGATCGACGTCTGGTTCGGTGCCGCGTACCTGGGGGCGGTGGCCGTGCCGGTCAACGCCGCCTACCGCGGCGACTTCCTGGCCAACCAGCTCCGTGACAGCCAGACCAAGGCCATTGCCGTCGACCACGGGCAGCAACTCGAGTGGCTGCTGGCGGTGGCGGCCGATGTGCCCAGCCTGCGGACGATGTTCGTCCGCGCCGACGCGGAGGCCGAAACCGGGGGCTCCACGCCCTCGGCCCCGGCCGGCATGGAGGTGCACCCGATCGCACGGCTCCGAGAGGGCGACACCGGGGAGGTGGCGGGCGCGGCGTCCGCCTGGAACCGGCCGGGCGCCATCTTCTACACCTCGGGCACCACCGGTCGATCGAAGGGCGCGCTCGTCACCCAGCACTACCTGCTGTCCGCGGCGCAGACCATGGTCGACTGCTGGGAGCTCCAGCCCGGCGAGACCGTCTACGGCCCGCTCCCGCTGTTCCATCTGAGCGCGATCGGCACCGTCCTCGGTCCCATGCTGGCGGGCGGCACCGGCGTGCTGGAGAAGGTGTTCAGCGTCACCAACACCTGGGACCAGGTCCGGCGCTACGACGCGGCCGGCATCGCGCTGGCCGGGGCCCTGGTGGTGATGCTATGGAACCTGCCCCCGGACGAGCGCGACAAGGACCTGCCGATCCGCTTCATGTCGGCGGCGCCGGTGCCCAAGGAGATCTACCACGACATCGAGGAGCGCTACGGCTGCCGGATCGTCACCGTCTACGGCACCACCGAGGCGTTCCCGCTCACGTACGCCGGCGTCGCCGTCGACAACCCGCCGGGCGCGTCGGGCCGGGCCAACCCGGGATTCGAGGTGAGGATCTTCGACGACGAGGACAACGATGTCCCGGCCGGGACCGTGGGCGAGGTCGTGTGCCGGCCCCGCCGGCCCCACACGATGTTCGAGGGCTACGACGGCAGGCCCGAGGCAACGCTCGAGCAGATGCGCAACCTCTGGTTCCACACCGGCGACCTGGGCCGGTTCGACGACGACGGCAACTTCAGCTACGTCGACCGCAAGAAGGACGCCATGAGGCGGCGCGGCGAGAACATCTCGTCGTTCGAGGTGGAGCAGGCACTGCTGCGGCACCCGGCGGTGGCCGAGATCGCCGCCATCGGCGTGGCCAGCGAGCTGGGCGAGGACGACGTGATGGTGTGCGTCGTGGCAAAGCCCGGCGAGGCGCTGGAGATCGTCCCGTTCATGGACTTCTGCCGGGAGCGGCTGCCCTACTTCGCTGTCCCCCGGTACGTGGAGGTCTGTGCCGAGCTGCCCAAGAACGCCGTCGGGCGCGTCCTCAAGCACGAGCTCCGAGCGCGGGGCGTCAGCGATGCCAGCTGGGATCGTGAGCGGGCCGGCGACGTCGTCCGACCCTGACGGGCCCCTCGCGGGGCTGCGCGTCGTCGAGCTGAGCGAGCGCGTCGCCGGCGCCTACTGCGGGAAGCTGCTGACGGACGCCGGCGCCCATGTGATCAAGGTCGAGCCGCCCGCAGGCGACCCGCTGCGGCGCTGGGGCGCGAGCGGGGCGACGCCGGACGGCGACGGTCCGCTGTTCGAGTACCTGGCCGCCGGCAAGGTCCAGGACGTGGGCGACCGGCGTGACCTGTTCGCCACCGCCGACGTCATCGTGTTGACGGCGACCCCCGGGGGCGCAGCCCGCCTGGGCGTGGACCTCGACGCGGTCCGGGCGGCCAACCCGGCCGCCGTGGTGGTGACGATCTCCGACTTCGGCTGGACGGGTCCCTGGGCCGAGCGACCGGCCACCGAGTTCACGCTCCAGGCGTGGTGCGGTGCCACCGGGTTCCGCGGCCTTCCCGAGCGACCGCCGGTGTCGGTCGGGGGCGGCGTGGGGGAGTACGTCGGGGGTGTCTGCGCCGCCGCCGGGGCCCTCGCGGCGCGGCGGCGGGCGGCGGCCACGGGAGTCGGCGACCACGTGGACGTGTCGCTGCTCGAGTGCATGACCCTGGCGATGCAGGCCTTCGAGTGGCTGCACGTGCGGCTCATGGACCTCCCGTCCTTCGCCCGCTCGATCGAGGTGCCCTCCATCGAGCCGGCCAAGGACGGTTGGGTGGGCACCTCGATGGTGACGGGCCAGCAGTGGCAGGACTTCGCGGCCATGGTCGGTCAGCCCGTGCTGGCGGAGGACAAGGAGCTGGGGTACCAACTCGGGCGCTGGCCGCGCCGCCGCGAGGTCTACGACCTCATCCACCCGTGGTTCGCGGAGCGGACCGTGGCGGAGATCGTCGAGACCGCCAGCCTGTTCCGCATCCCGATGGCGCCCCTGGGCCACGGCGCGTCGATCCCGGACATGGATCACTTCGTCGAGCGGGGGGTGTTCCGGCGCAACCCAGCCGGCTTCCGGCAGCCCCGGCCGCCATGGCAGCTGTCGCCCCGATCCGTCAGCGGTCCGCTACCGGAGCGGTCCCCGGCGCCGACCCGACGGGAGTTGCCGCTCGAAGGGATGCGGATCGTCGACCTCACCGCCTTCTGGGCCGGCCCCTCGGCCACCCACTTCGTCGCCGCCCTGGGCGCCGACGTGGTGAAGGTCGAGTCGATCCAGCGGCCCGACGGCATCGGCTTCGCCGCCAGTCCTCCAGCGGGCACAGAGCGCTGGTGGGAGCACAGTTGGCTGTTCCACGGCGTGAACGTGGGCAAGCGGTCGGTCACGCTCGACCTGGGCCGGCCCGAGGGCGTCGACCTGGCCAAGCGCCTGATCGCCGGCGCCGACGTCGTCGTCGAGAACTTCTCGCCCCGGGTCATGGAGGCGTTCGGCCTCGGCGACGACGTGCTGGCCGAGGTGAACCCGCGGGCCGTGGTGGTGCGCATGCCGGCGTTCGGGCTCGGCGGCCCCTGGCGGGACCGGGTCGGCTTCGCGCCAACCATGGAGCAGCTCGCGGGCATGGCCTGGCTGACCGGCTACCCCGACGGTGCCCCCATGGCACCCCGCGGCGCGTGCGACCCCCTGGCGGGCATCCACGCCGCGTTCGCCCTGGTGGCGGCACTCGCCCGGCGCGACCGGACCGGCGAGGGCGGGCTGCTCGAGCTGCCCATGATCGAGGTGGCCCTCAACGTCACCGCCGAGCAGGTCATCGAGCATGACGTGCACGGCGTCGTGCTGGAGCGCGAGGGCAACCGGGGGCCGGCGGCCGCGCCCCAGAACGTCTACGCCTGCCGCGGCGAGGAGCAGTGGGTGGCGCTGGCGGTGGCCAGCGACGACCAATGGGCCGCGCTCCGTGGGTTGCTCGGTGATCCGGTGTGGGCGGCGGCTCCGGCGCTGGCGACCCACCGCGGTCGCCGGGCTGCGCACGACGTGCTCGACGGGGCGCTGTCGGCGTGGTTCGCGGATCGCGACCGCGACGAGGTGGTCGATCGGCTGGCCGCGGCAGGCATCCCGGCGGCACCCGTGGTGCTGCCTCCCGAGGTCGTCGACAACGTGCAGCTGCGGGCGCGGGGCTTCTTCGAGACGCTCGACCATCCCGACACGGGGCCCACGGAGTACGCGGGCCTGCCCTTCGCCCGGCTCCGGGGGGTCGACCGTTGGTGCCGCCGGCCGGCCCCCACCCTGGGGCAGCACAACGACGAGGTCCTGGGTGACGAGCTGGGCCTGACCGCCGAGGAGCTCGACCGCCTGCGCGAAGCCCAGGTGGTCGGCGACCGGCCCGTGGGCCTGTAGGAGGCAGAGGGGATGGCAGATCTCGGGTTCGACGGCCGGGTGGCGATCGCGACCGGGGCCGGCCACGGCCTGGGTCGCGCCCACGCGCCGCTGCTGGCTGCCCGGGGCGCGCAGGTGGTTGTGAACGACCTGGGCGGACTTCGGCTAGCGCCCCGCTACGTGCCCTGCCCCAGGTAGGCGTCGGGGCCGCGGCCCGGCAACGGGGCCAGGTGCGACCGCAGCCCGGTGATGTTCACGCGGTGGTCACCAGTGCTGGCGAGCACGTACCGCTGCGACTCGTCGAGGTGCTTGCGGGCGGTGCGGTGGGCCAGCTCTCGGTTGCCGGCGTCGATGGCGTCGGTCAGGCGGGCGTGGGCCCTCAGCACCAGCTTGCGCAGCTTGACCTCGGGATAGTGGCCCTCGGCGTCGATGGTCTCGGCCCACTGCGACTCGAGCGACGACCACAGCGTCTCGAGCGTGCCCACCAGCAGGATCATCGTGGTGTTGCCGCACGACTCGACCATCTCGTCGTGGAACTGCCGCGCGAGCCGCGTGAACTCGGGGCCGTCGTCGAGGTGGGCCTCGGCCTGGTCGTTCAGCTCGCGCAGCCGGGGCACGACCGCCTTGGCGCGGTCGTCCCGCGCCGCGCACAGCGCCGCGCAGTCGGGCTCGAGGATGCGCAGGGCCTCGGCGAGGTCGGCCAGGTCGACGTGGCGGGACTGCATCACCAAGCCGAGCATGTAGGCGGCGTTGCCCGCCTTGGGCGCGTGGACCTCGGCACCACCGATGTTGCCCCGGCGGACGCTGATCAGCCCCTCGGTCTCGAGGATGCGCATCGCCTCGCGGATGGAGGGACGGGACACCCGGAACTCGTCGAGCAGGTCGTCCTGCTTGGGGAGCAGGTCGCCGTCGGCCAGCTCGCCGTCGACGATCCGGGCTCGGAGGATGTCGGCCACC
Source organism: Actinomycetota bacterium (assembly GCA_046744485.1). Taxonomy (GTDB): domain Bacteria; phylum Actinomycetota; class Acidimicrobiia; order Acidimicrobiales; family VFJN01; genus DASQUK01. The sequence continues at coordinate 5,140 of JBKPHE010000058.1, forward strand.
ATCTCCGCCACCCGCGGCTGGCTCAGCTGCCGCGTGCGCCCGTGGAACCGGCCGTCAATCACCATGTGGGCCTCTTCATCGTCTCAAAGGTTTTCACATCAGATCACGAACCCGGCGAATCCGACCTCGCCGGCTCGACATGGTTGACCCATTGCCCTTACGATTTATATCTTATGAATGTTACATAGTTAGCGCGGTGCGAGGGGCAGGTCGACCGACCATGGCAGGAGGGGTGCCGTGAAGGCTGTGATCGAGGGCCGTTGGGGCCGTCTTTGAGTGTTGTGGCTGGTGGTCGTCGCGCTGATCGCAGCCGCGTGCGGTGACGACGACGACGGCGGCACGACGTCGGGCGACGGCTCGGAGTCGGATGCCGCGGAGAGTGCTGGTGGTGGCGCGGACTCTCGGGCGGCGAGCGGCAGATGCTGGCGCTGGCCCGGGTCCTCGCGGCGCCGCCCCGGCCCCGCCGACGGGGTCGGTACGGACCTGCTCGACCACTACCTCGGTGTCGACGAGATGCGGTGGCCGCCGCGGTCGGCGAGGAGGTGCCATGACCGCAACTCCGCGGGGGCTGCGCCCATGACCGCTGTCCCAACCGACGCCACCGACGCCACGACCAGTGTCGACCGCTACCTGTCATGCATGGCGGCCCACGACTGGGACGGCCTGGCGGCAACGATCGCCGACGACGGGCTGGTGCGCGACGGTCCCTTCTGCGATGTGGTGGAGGGCAAGCAGGCGTATGTCGACTTCCTGCGGGGGATCATCACGTCGCTGCGGGGCTACCAGCTGCGGGTCAGCCGGGTGACGCACGCCTCGGACCGGCTGACCTACGTGGAGCTCAGCGAGACGTTCGAGGTGGACGGGCAGCCGACGACCTACCCCGAGTGCATCCTGTTCGAGCGGGACGACGCCGGCCTGATCAGCCACGTCAGCGTGTTCATCAAGCAGCCCGGGGGCGACGCGCCGGTCGAGGGGGGACGCGCCACCTGACGTGCGCCCCGCGGCCAACCCGCCCACCGTCCTGAACCACCTCGGCCGCGACGCCGCGGAACAGATCGCCGGCGCGGTCCCCGGCACGCGAGTGGTGGACGTGCCGGCGTACGGGTCCATGCCCGACGACGTGCGGGGCGAGGTCCTGCTCACCCTCCCGTGGGGCACCCCGAACCTCGGTGACGTGGTGGCGCGCGGCGTGCACTGGGTGCACTCGCTGTCGACCGGCGTCGACAAGTTCCCGATCGATGCCCTGCCCGGCGACGTGATGCTCACGTGCAGCCGCGGCGGGCGTTGGCGTTCGGCATGCGGGTGTCCTTCGTCCGGCGCACGGACGCCCCACCGCCGCTGGCAGCGATGGAACGCTGCGGCCTCACCGAGGTGCTGGCGGCCGCGGACCACCTGGTCGTGGCGGCGCCGTCGACCGCCGCAACGCGGCATCTCCTCGGCGCCGAGGCCCTGGCCGGCGTCAAACCCGGCGTCCACGTCGTCAACGTGAGCAGGGGCAGCCTGATCGATCAGGCCGCGCTGCTGGAGGCCCTCGACGACGGTCGGGTCGCCAGGGTCACGCTCGACGTCACCGAACCCGAGCCACTGCCGAGCGGCCACCCGCTGTACGGGCATCCTCGGGTGCGCCTCAGCCCCCATGTCTCGTGGTCGGCACCGGGGGCGCTCAGCCGGCTGGTGGACAGGTTCGTCGACAACCTGCGCTCGTACGTCGCGGGCCAGCCGTTGGCCGGCGTGGTCGACCGCGCGGCGGGCTACTGAACCAGGAGGACGGTCGTGGACGAACCCGACCCCGGCGAGGTGGAGGAGGCGTTCCGGCACCTGTGGCGGGTCGGCCCCGTGGGTGAGGACTGGGCGGCGCAGGCGGCGCTGTTCACCGAGGATGCCGTGTACGTCGACCACTACTACGGCCGCAAGACGCCCGCCGCGACCCCGACCACCCGCGGAAGCGGTCACGGCAGCACTGGCCGACCACGCCCGACTGGGCGCGCCCGTAGCTCAGGCCGCCTGCGTCAGCGGCCCTGCCAGACCGGGGGACGCTTCTCGGCGAAGGCGCGTGGCCCTTCCTTGGCGTCCTCGGTCGCGAACACCCGGTCGTTGTGGCGGGCCTCGTTGTCGAACGCCTCCTCGAGGCCGAGCGCCAGCCCCTCGATGGCCGACTGCTTGGTGGCGAACACCGCCAGGGGGGCGTTCTCGGCGATGCGCCGCGCGTAGTGGTAGGCCGCCGGCATGAGCTCGTCGGGGGGGACGACCCGGTTCACGATGCCTATCGTCAGTGCCCGCTCGGCGTCGATCATGTCGGCGGTCAGCAGCAGCTCCATGGCGTGCGGGTAGGCGATCTGGCGCAGCAGGCGAACGGTCGTACCGCCGCCGGCGAACAGACCCCGCTTGGGCTCCATCACCGCGAACCGGGCGTCCGGCGTGGCCACCCTGATGTCCGTCGAGCCGAGCATCTCCATCCCGCCGGCGACGCACACGCCGTTCACGGCGGCGATGATCGGCTTGTAGATCGGAAACCGGTGCAGGACGGCGTGGAGCGCGTCCATCCGGTCCCAGCCGTCGGGGCGATCCAGCGCCCCCGTCAGCTCGGGGATGAAGCTCTTGAGGTCGGCGCCGGTACAGAAGGCCTTGCCGGTCCCGGTGATCACGGCCACCCACGCCGACTCGTCGTCGCGGAACCGGGTCCACGCCGCGAGCAGGTCCCGGAAGTGGTCCATGTCGAGGGAGTTGTTGGCCTCGGGACGGTTGATGGTGATGGTGACGACGTGGTCGTCCTGTTCGTAGTCGATCGACATGGCCGAGCCTCAGGGCCGCTCGGCCGACCGAGCGGCCCTGAGGGCGGCCGCCTCCGGCATGATCGGCGCGGAGGCGAGGGGGCCTTCGGCGGCGGCGCGCAGCACGATCTCCGGCAGCACGACGCTGGGGTCGAGGCGATCGAGGAAGGCGACGACGTCGGCGACGTCGCGGGACTGCAGCACGTGCATCGGGAACGTCACCCGGTCCAGCATCGGGGTGTCGACCGGCGCCGGCGCGACCACGTGGACGTTGATGCCGTCGCGGGCCACCTCGGCGGCCAGCGACTGGGCGAAGGCGTTCATGCCCGCCTTGGACGCCGAATAGGCCGATCGGCCCTTCATCCCCTGAAAGCCGGCCGTCGACGAGATGAAGACGATCCGTCCGCCCGAGGGCATCTTCGGCAGCACCGCCGCGGTGGCCACGAACGCCGAGCGCAGGTTCGCCCGGATGACGCGGTCGAACGTGTCCGGCGCCTCCTTGCGCACGAAGGTGCCGTCGAGCATGCCGGCGGCGTGAACGAGGAACTCGACGTGGTCGACGGCGGCGACCACCGCGGCGAACTGCTCCTCGTCGGCGCTGTCGGCCGCGACCCAGCGAGCGCCCAGCTTGTCGGCCGCCTCGCGCAGCGGTTCGGCCCGGCGCGCGGTCAGGACGACGTCGTAACCCGCGGACGCAAGCGCCACGCCGCACGCGAAGCCGATGCCGCCGCTCCCCCCGGTGACGACCGCCACCTTGCTCATCTACGCCCTCCTGTCACCCGTTGTGGGCGGCACGTGCGGTTGCGCCGGCGTCGAACAGGCTGTCGAAACCAGTGTGGTCGATGGCGGCCATGAGCCGCTCGGTGGTGGCCTCGAGCCCGGCCGACAGCCGGAGGAGGGGTTGCGCGTGGCGGCTCAGGATCGACAGGTCGTGCTCGTCGCAGAACCCGATCGCCCCGTGGAGCTGGTGGCACGTGCGCAGCACGGCCTGGGCACTCTCGAGGGCGTGCGTCCGCAGGGCCAGGGCGTCCACCAGGCGGTCGAGCGGCGCCGCCCGCAGGCGCCACAGCGTGAAGCGGGCCAGCTCCCGCATGGAGTGGACGGCCACGGTGGCGTCGGCGATCTGGAACTGCACCGCCTGGAACCGGGCCAGCGGCCCGCCGAACTGGTGGCGCGTGGTGACGTGCTCGACCGCCAGCTCCAGCGCACGCTCGAGGGTGCCCAGCGTCTGCCACGCGGTCAACGTCAGCAGCAGCGGCACGTCGACCGGCTCGGGGTCCTCCGTAGTCGTGGTGGCCATGTCCACGACGAACGGACCCAGCTCGGTCCCGAGCGGCGGGCCCTCGGGCCGCCCCTCCCACACGCCCCCGTCGATGGCGGCCAGCCGCCAGCGCGGGAACAGGTCGCCGTGGTCGGCACGGGGCAGGACGGGATCGATGAGCGCAGCCGGTGGCCGGTCCGGCGAGCCCGATGCCAGGACCGCGGTCACGGGATAGGCCAGCGCGCAGCGCCCGGCGACCCGGCAGAGCTCCGCGCCGGCGAGCGCGGTGTCGAGGTCGTCGGCCACCTGCAGGTCGAACGCCCCGAGCAGGTCGAGCAGGGGCGCCACCACCTCGACCCGCGTGACGGGCTGCTCCTCGGCGCGGCGCGCGAGGTCCACGCCGCCCGCATCGGCGAACGCTCGCTCGGCTGCGGCCCCGAAGTCGATCGCGATCTCCGGCAGCTCGAGGTTCATCGGATCTCGCCCGCAAGGGCCGCACGGGCGACGAGCATCCGTTGGATCTCGATGGTTCCCGACGCCACCGTCGCCGCCTGGGCGTAGCGCCAGTGATCCTCCACCGCGCCGTGGAGCACCGGGTGCCGGGTGTGGCCGTCGTCGACCCCCTGGGCCGCCAGCGCCTCGAGCAGCACCTCGGCCACCTCCTGGTCACACAGGGTGGCGGCCACCCGGGCGACGCTGGCGTCGGCATCGTCCACGATCCCCTTGGCTTGGGCGTCCACGACCCGATAGGCGAGGACCAGCGCCGCCCGGGTGTGGACCCGCGCCCGGGTCCAGCGAGCCCGCAGCGCCGCGGGCAGGTCGGCCCAGCGCTCGCCGAAGGCCTCGGGGAGCAAGGTGAGCAAACGGTCACAGCGCGCATACCGGGCGATGCCGATCCGCTCGAACTTGAGCGCCTCGCGGATCACGCTCCAACCCTCATCCACGTGACCGAGGACGTCGTCGGGCCCGACGCGGACCTCGTCGAGGAACAGCTCGTTGAGGTGGTGCGGGCCCAGCAGGTTGGGGATCGGCCGCACGGTGATGCCCTGGCTCTCCATCGGCACCAGGAACATGGTGATGCCCTCGTGCTTGACCGCCTTGACCGCGGTGCGGGCGGCCAGGATGCACCATTGCGCCATGAGCGCGTAGGACGTCCAGACCTTCTGCCCCGTGATCCGCCACCCCCCGGCGGGGTCGGGCACGGCCCGGGTGGTGAGCGAGGCCAGGTCGGAGCCGGCGTCAGGCTCGCTGAACCCCTGGCACCAGATGACATCGCCGGCGGCGATCGCGGGAAGGTGCAGTGCCTGCTGCTCCGGCGTGCCGAACCGCATGATCGCGGGGCCTACCCAGTTGATGCCCATGTACTGCGGGCCCCGCGGCTCATGGTGGGCCCACATCTCCTCGCGCACCACCGTCTGCTCCCACACCGAGCTGCCGCCGCCCCCGTACGCCGTGGGCCAGGCCTTCGCGAGCAGGCCCTCGGCGGCCAGGAGCTTGCAGAATCGCTGGGTGATGGCAAGATCCTCGGGATCGTCGGTGAAGGCACCCAGGAATCCCTCGGGCAGATGCTCCTCGACCAACTGACGCAGCCGCAGCCGCAGGCTTTCAGCCTGCTCACCAAGGTCGTAGTCCATGCGGCTCCGCCCCCTAGCGGTGCGATCCGGCGACAGCTGTTGGATCCGCCCCCTCGTCGACCGCCAGTCTAGCTAACTTCGGTATCATACATAAGATAGGCTCGCCTTCAAGGCGAGGGCGGCAACAAGGAGAGGTGCCATGGGGGGATCGGCCGGCGCGATGGCAGGCGGGACGCCGGCGCTGGACGCGGCCCGGCGAATGGCGCACGGCGAGCAGCTCGCCCGCATCGCCCGGAAGTACCCGGAGCGGGTGGCCTTCGTGTGCCGCGAGCAGACCCGGACCTTCGGTGAGGTGGACGCCCGCGTGAACCGGCTGGCGCGGGGGCTCGCCGCCCGCGGGGTCACCCAGGGTGACCGGGTGGCGGTCCTCATGGGCAACAGCATCGAGATGGTCGAGGCGATGTTCGCCGGCTGGCGCTTGGGGGCGATCGTCGTGCCGGTCAACTTCCGGATGGTGGCGCCGGAGGTCGAGTACGTCCTGGCCGACTCCGGCGCCCGGGCCGTCATCGTCGACGAGGCGCTGTTGCCGCTGGTGGATGCGGTGCGGCCCTCGCTGGCTGTGCTCGACGCCGTGGTCGTGCTGGGCGAACCGAATGCGGTGGTTCCTGATGACGGCGCGCCCGGAGTGGAGCGCTACGACGATCTGCTGGCCGCGGAGTCGGACGAACCGCTCCAGATAGACGTGCCCGAGCAGGCGCCCGCACTGATCATGTACACGTCGGGGACCACCGGCCGGCCCAAGGGCGCCGTGCTCACCCACTTCAACGTGGCGATGCAGACGTTCAACTCGATGATCCAGCAGGGCATCGGCGGCTACGACGACGTCTGGTACGCGAACCTGCCGCTGTTCCACATCGGCGGGCTCGTGGGCATCCTCCCGTACGTCATGGCGGGCGGCAGCTCGGTGATCGTGCCGTCCGGGCAGTTCGACGCCCAGGCCGCCGTGGACGATCTCGAGCGCAACGGGGTCACGGGATGCGTCTTCGTGGGAATGCAGTGGGACGAGGTGTGCGACGTCGCGGCCACGGGCGAGCGCGACCTGCGCCTGCGTCGGGTCTCGTGGGGCGCGGCGAACACCCCCGTCCACGTGCTCGAGAAGATGAGCAAGACGCTCCCGGGGGTGCCGATCTTCAGCTTCTTCGGCCAGACGGAGATGAGCCCGGTCACGTGTGTGCTGCACGCCGAGGATGCGGAGCGCAAGCGAGGCTCGGTCGGCAAGCCCGTCATCAACGTCGAGGCGCGCATCGTGGACGAGCAGATGAACGACGTGGCCGCCGGCGAGGTCGGGGAGATCGTCTACCGCGGGCCGACGGTCATGCAGGGCTACTGGAACATGCCCGAGGCCAACGCGCAGGCCATGGCCGGCGGGTGGTTCCACTCGGGCGACCTGTGCCGCATGGACGGCGAGGGCTACATCTACGTCGTCGACCGGCGCCACGACATGATCATCTCCGGCGGCGAGAACATCTACTGCCCGGAGGTCGAGGCCGCCATCTCGGCGCATCCGGGTGTCGCCGAGGCCGCCGTCATCGGCGTGCCCCACCCGCGCTGGGGGGAGACGCCGCGCGCGGTGGTGGTCGCCGCCGATCCGGCGTCGCCGCCCACGGAGGACGAGATCGTCGCCTGGTGCCGGGAGCGGTTGGCCTCCTACAAGAAGCCGACATCGGTGATCGTCGTCGATGCGCTGCCCAGGAACGCAACCGGCAAGGTGGTGAAGCCCGCGCTGCGCGAGCAGTACGGCGGGTGAACGCGTTCCTGGCGCCGATCCGGTTGCTGGGCAACCACTTCTGCGCCAGCTTCGGACCCTGGAGCGATGAGATCGGCCGCCGCCCGACGTCATATCCGAGCGATGGCTACGTATGTCCTGATACACGGGGCGGCGTCGGACTCGTGGTACTGGCACCTCGTCGTTCCTCGGCTGCGGGCGCGGGGCCACGACGTGGTGGCGCCCGACCTGCCGTCCGACGACGACTCCGCCGGGCTATCCGAGTATGCGGACGCCGTCGTCGACGCCATCGGCGACCACACCGACCGCGACGACCTGGTAGTGGTCGCGCAGTCGCTCGGCGGGTTCACGGCGCCACTGGTTTGCGATCGGGTGCCGGTACGGCTGATGGTCCTGGTGGCGGCCATGGTGCCGCTGCCGGGGGAGAGGCCAGCCGACTGGTGGGCCAACACGCGATTCGAGCAGGCGAGGCGGGAGCAGGCGGAGCCTGACGGGAGGACGATCGACGGGGACTTCGATCCCATGGTCGAGTACTTCCACGACGTGCCGCCGGACGTGGTGGCCGAGGCGTACGCGCGGGGCGAACGGGATCAGTCCGGCACCCCGATGGAGAAGCCGTGGCCGCTGGCGGCGTGGCCCGACGTGCCGACGAGGTTCCTCCTGTGTCGCAACGATCGCTTCTTCCCGGCCGAGTTCATGCGCCGCGTCGTGCGCGACCGCCTGGGCATCACGCCCGACGAGTTGGAGAGTGGCCACCTGCCGGCGCTGGCGCACCCGCAGGAGCTCGTCGAGCGCCTCGAGGCCTACCGATCCGCCATGTGACTGGGACGCGGGCTTGACCCCGGGCCCCCTTTCCTCCTAAACATACATAGGATGGGCGTCGAGGGGAGCCGCACGCCGGTGATCGTCGGGATCGGCCTGAGCGGGCTGGCGAGCGACCCCCTCACGCGGCAGCGGCTGGCGGAGGTGTACACGGGCGAGCAGTTGCTCCGCTTCCTCGGCTGCCGGGCCAAGACCGCGCTGGGGCGGGGCGAACCCCTCGCCGCGCTGGCGTCGTCCATCAACCTGTTCTTCGCCGGCCACCTGAGGCGCACCGGCGACGTCGTGCTGTCGGTGCTGGGCGCGGACGGCCTCGTCCGCGGCGCCGGCGACGCCGACTGGACCTTCCTGTTCCTGACGTGGCCGTGCGTGCGCATCGCCAGCGGCACCGACGAGATCCAGCGCAACATCCTGGGCGAGCGGGCCCTCGGGCTGCCGCCGGAGCCCCGGGTCGACAGGGACGTGCCGTTCCGCGACCTCGACAGCCGGGCTGTGGCGCCGTAGGCAGGGGACGTGACCGAACTGCGAGCCACCGCCGCGCCCAACCCGCCGGAGCTGGTCCGGGCGTGGCGCGACAGCGGGCGCCTCACGAGCGAGCGGATCGGCTGGTGCGTCGATCGGGCCGCCGACCAGTGGCCTGCACGCGCGGCGGTGGTGGCGGGCGGCACCACCCACTCCTTCACCGACCTGCGGGCCCGCGCCAACGCGGTGGCCCGCGCCCTGGTGGCCGCCGGGGTGGGCCACGGCGACGTCGTGACCTGGATGCTGCCCAATGGCGTCGACGCCATCGCCGTCGCCGCCGCGGTGTGGCGGATCGGCGCGGTCAACAACCCCGTGGTGCCGATCTACCGGGAGCACGAGCTCGCGTTCGTGCTCGACCAGCTCCGCCCCGCCGCCGTGGTCACCGCATCTTCAGGGCACCGCGGGCGGCGCCACGCGGACGAGTTCGACGACGTGCTCGCAACCATGGGCCACCAGCCCGGCGCCCGGCTCGTGTCGGGAGCCGTCGCGGGATGGCAGTCGATCCACGAGTTGTCCCCCGCGGCGCACCTGCCCCCGGCGGTCGAACCCGCCCCCGCCGACGACCCTTGCCTCGTCCTCTACACGTCGGGCACCACGGCGGCGCCCAAGGGCGCGGTCCACAGCAGCGCCACCCTGCTCCAGGAGGTCCGGTCGATGCAGCGGGAGTGGGCGCTGACGTGGCGGGACGTGATGTTCATGGCCTCGCCGGTCACGCACATCACCGGCCTGCTGCAGGGCCTGCTCGTGCCCACGGCTGTCGGGGCCCGCTCGGTGCTGGTCGACCGCTGGGACCCGGAGGAGTCCGTCGACCTCATCGAGGCCGAGGGCGCGACCTACATGGCCGGCGCCACGCCGTTCCTCCAGGGGGTCGTGGAGCAGTACGGGCGCCGGGGCGTCGCCCGACCGGCCCTCCGCCAGTTCACCTGCGGGGGGTCGGCGGTCCCACCTCACCTCGTCGAGGAGGCGGACGCCCTCGGCGTCGCCGCCCACCGGGCCTGGGGCATGACCGAGTTCCCGACGACCACGCTGGCGGGGGAGAACGACCCACTGGAACGGCGCGCGCACACCGACGGCCATCGCGCCGAGGCGGTGGAGGTCGAGGCCGTCGACGAGGACCGGCGTCCGCTGCCGGCCGGGGCCGAGGGCGAGCTCCGGGTGCGCGGGCCCGAGCGCATGCTCGGCTACGTCGACGCGGCGCTGAGCGCCGAGGTGGTCGACGGCGCCGGGTGGTTCTACACCGGCGACCTCGGCGCGGTCGACGACGCCGGGTACGTCACCATCACCGGCCGCCGCAAGGACATCATCAACCGGGGTGGCGAGAAGTTCAGCGCCCGCGAGATCGAGGACCTGCTGGCCCGGCACCCCCAGGTGGCCGAGGTGGCGGTGGTCGGGGTTCCCGGCGGCCGCCTCGGGGAGCGGGTGTGCGCCGCCGTCGTGGTCCGGGACCGTCGCGCCGCCGACCCGGGCGAGCTGCGCTCGTTCCTCGAGGCCCAGCGCATCGCCCGGCAGAAGATCCCCGAGGAGTTCCTGGTCGTCGACGAGCTGCCCCGCACCCCCGCCGGCAAGGTCCAGAAGTTCCTCCTCGTGGAGCGGTGGGACGGCATGAGCTGATCGGCGTGGCGCCGGCTCACACGTCGATGAACGCCAGGGACCGGTCGATGCAGTTGAAGTCCCGCGGGGCGGCGAAGTGGTCGACGTTGCGCAGCATCACCAGCTCGGCGTCGGGCAGCGCGCTCACCAGCCGATCGGCGGGTGCCGAGAAGTCGCGGTCGCCGAGGACGACGAGCACGGGGCAGGTCACACGCGCCAGGTCGTCCTCGGTCAGCGGGCGGTCGGGCCGGCGCAGGAACGCGGCGAGCGCCGCAGGGTCGTTGCCGGCGGTCCGCGCCAGGCGCACGAAGATCTGGACGCCGATGTCCTCCGCCGCGACCTCGCCTTCGCCCGACTCGAGCGCCCGGGCCAGCGGCTCCCTGTCCTCGACCCGGAACAGGTTGTCGCCCACACCGATCACCACCAGCTTGCGCAGGCGTGCCGGGTCCTCCGCCGCCAGCCCCAGCAGGAGGCGCGCCCCGGTCGAGAACCCGATGGCGTCGACCGGGGCATGGGGCGCGATGGCCTCTGCCAGGGTGCCCTCGACGTCTGCGAACGCCGCGGGATCGATCGTCCGCGGCGACTCGCCGTGGCCCGGCAGGTCGACGCGCAGGACCTTCCGGCCGGCATCGGCCAGCAGGTCGGTCCATCCGTGGTGCTCCCAGCCGTGGGCGAAGGACGAGGCGAAGCCGTGCACCAGCACTACCGCGGGATCGTCGGGCATGGGCCGACAACCTAGGGGACCCGTCGGGGACCGCTCGTTGCTGCCCGGCTGAATCGGGCCTTGACTTCGAGCGCGCTCCACCTCCTACCGTCGACGCGATGCGACCCTTCGACGACCAAGTCATCCTGGTGACCGGCGCCACCGACGGGCTGGGCCGGGGCGTCGCCGAGCGGCTGGCCGCCGGCGGCGCCACCGTGCTGGTGCACGGGCGCGACGACGGACGCGGCGAGGCGACCATGCGCGCCATCCGCGACGCCACGGGCAACGAGCGGCTGCGCTGGTACCGCGCCGACCTGGCGTCGCTGGCCGACGTCCGGGCGCTGGCGGAGCGGGTGACCGCCGAGGAACCGCGGCTCGACGCGCTGGTCAACAACGCCGGCATCGGGACGACGCTCCCGGGCGACGGCGCCCGCCAGGTCAGCGCCGACGGCTACGAGCTGCGGTTCCAGGTGAACTACCTGTCGCACTACCTGCTCACGCGGCTGCTGCTGCCGCTGGTCGAGCGTTCGGCTCCCGCCCGCATCGTCAACGTCAGCTCGGCCGGGCAGGCGCCGATCGACTTCGACGACGTGATGCTCGAGCGGCACTACGAGGGGTACCTCGCCTACTGCCGGTCGAAGCTGGCCCAGATCATGTTCACCATCGACCTGGCGGACGAGCTGGCGGGGCGGGGCGTGACCGTCAATGCCCTCCACCCCGGCACGTTCATGCCCACCAAGATCGTGACCCACGCCGGCGTCGACCCGCTCACCCCACTGGACCAGGGCATCGACGCCACCATCCGGCTGGTGACCGACGCGGCGCTCGACGGTGTGACCGGCCGCTACTTCGACGGCCGCCGTGAGTCTCGGCCCAACGCCCAGGCGGGCGATGCCGACGCTCGTCGGCGGCTGCGCGAACTGTCCGACCGCCTCGCGGGACTGGCCGTACGACCCGGCTGACGCACGCTCCGTCCCGAAGCTCGGGTCACGCAACCTAGCGTGAACGAACGTGACCCAGTCCGCGTCCCCCGCCGCCTCAGTTCCCGCCACCGCCACGCCGTCCCCCGCCAAGCGGTTGCCGGTGGCGCGCCGCCTGCACGGCGAGACGGTCGTCGACGAGTACGCGTGGCTCCGCGACCGTGACGATCCCGATGTGATCGCGTACCTCGAGGGCGAGAACGCCTACCTGCAGGCGTTGCTGGCGCCCACGGCCGACCTGCGCCGGACGGTGTTCGACGAGATCAAGGCGCGGACGCAGGAGACCGACCTCACGGTGCCCGTGCGCAAGGGATCGTGGTGGTACTACGGCCGCACCGTGGAGGGGCTGCAGTACGCGATCCGTTGCCGGCGCGCGCAGGAGGAGGACGCGTCAACCGAGCAGGTGCTGGTCGACTTCAACGAGGTGGCGGGCGACTCGCCCTACCTGGACGTGGGCGACTTCGAGGTCAGCCCGGACCACCGGATCCTGGCTTATTCCGTCGATTTCGACGGTGCCGAGGTCTTCACGATGCGGTTCAAGGACCTCGACAGCGGCGAGCACCTGCCCGACGAGATCCCCGGCACCTACTACGGCGCGGCGTGGTCGGCCGACAGCGGCACCTTCTTCTACGTCACCCCGGACGAAGCCCGGCGCCCTCACCGGCTGTGGCGCCACCGCCTGGGCACGGACGTCTCGGCGGACCAGCTCGTGTACGAGGAGGAGGACCGGCGGTTCTTCCTCGGGGTCCACCTCAGCCGCAGCGAGCGCTTCATCGTGCTCGGCCTCGGCAGCATGGTGACGACCGAGGCGCGGGTCCTGCCCGCCGACGATCCCGCCGGGGAGTTCAGCGTGGTCGAGCCCCGGCGCGAGGGCGTCGAGTACCACGTCGACCACCAGGGCGACCGGTTCCTCATCGTCACCAACGATCGGGCGCTGGACTTCCGGCTCGTCGAGGCGCCCGTCACCAGTCCCGGGCGCGAGCACTGGCGGGACGTGATCCCCCACGTGCCCGGCACCCGGATCCTGGCCGCCGAGGCCTTCGCCAACCATGTCGTCGTGCACCTGCGGCGTGATGCCCTGACGGGCCTCCGGGTCATCCGGACCACCGACGGCGCGACCCATGACGTGGAGTTCGACGAGCCCGTGAACACCGTGATGGCGTTCCCCGACAACCCCGAGTACGACTCGAGCGTCTACCGGTTCCACTACACGTCGCTGGTGACGCCGGCATCGGTCTTCGACTACGACCTCGATGCCCGCACTCGGACGCTGCGCAAGCGCCAACCGGTGCTGGGCGACTTCGACCCGGGCCGCTACGAGTCCATCCGCGAGTGGGCCACCGCGCCCGACGGCACGCCGGTCCCGCTGTCCCTGGTGCGGCAACGGGATCGTCGCGACGGGCCGGGGCCGCTGTTGCTGTTCGGCTACGGGGCCTACGAGGCGAGCATGGACCCGGGCTTCTCGATCCCGCGGCTGTCGCTGCTCGACCGCGGCGTGACGTTCGCGATCGCCCACGTCCGGGGTGGGGGCGAGATGGGCCGCAGCTGGTACGAGGACGGCAAGCTGTTGCACAAGCGCAACACGTTCACCGACTTCATCGCCGCCGCGGACCACCTGATCGCGCAGGGCTACACCAGCCCCGACCTGCTCGCGGCGCGGGGCGGTAGCGCCGGGGGACTGCTGATGGGGGCGGTGGCCAACCTCGCGCCCGAGCGGTTCCACGCGATCGTGGCCGAGGTGCCCTTCGTCGACAACGTCAACACCATGCTCGACCCGAGCCTGCCCCTCACCGTGACCGAGTGGGAGGAGTGGGGCAACCCGGCCACCGATCCCGATGCCTACCGCTACATGCGCTCGTACTCGCCCTTCGAGAACGTTGCCGGGCGCGCCTATCCCGCCATCCTCGCCACCGCCGGCCTGAACGACCCTCGGGTCTCGTACCACGAGCCCGCCAAGTGGGTGGCGCGGCTGCGCGCCGCATCGACGGGGGGAGCGGCGGTGCTGCTCAAGACCGAGATGGGTGCCGGGCATTCGGGCCCGTCGGGCCGGTACGACGCGTGGCGGGACGAGGCACTCGTCCTCGCCTTCGTGCTCGACCAGCTCGGCGCCGCGCCCTGAGGGTGCCCACTACCGTGGCGCGGGGATGCAAATCGTCTATGTCGCTGGGGACGCGCGCCGCGAGCTGGACGTCCGGGTCAACAATCCATCGGCCACCGTGGCCGACCTCGTGCGGGCGCTCGACCCGGAGGCCCACGGCGACGACCGCACCCTGCTGATCGGCGACCAACCGGCCGATCCCGACTTCGAGCTGGGCGAGTCGGGCCTTCACGAAGGGGCGACCGTGCGCCTGGGGTACGCACGCCCCGGCCGCTGGGCCCAGGGACCTGCGCCCGCGTCACGCCGGACCCCTGGGGCGAGCGAGCTCGTCGTCGTGAGCGGGCTCGAGGCGGGGCGGCGATTCCGTCTGGTGCCCGGCAGCATGCTGCTGGGACGTGCGCCGGGCTGCGACATCGAGCTCGACCATCCGACGGTCTCGAAGCGCCATGCGCAGCTGATGGTGGGCACCGCGGGCGAGGTCACCGTCGCCGATCTCGGCTCGCACAACGGCACATGGGTGGGCGGACTGCCGGTGGTCAAGCCGATCGCCCTCGACGCTCCGAGCGACACTGTGCGTCTCGGGGCCCTCGAACTGGAGCTGCGGCCGGTGGAGGACGGCGACCGGCCCATCGCCGTGGACCCCGCCCGCCACGCCAACGCCGCCGGGACGATGCCCTTCAACCGCCCGCCACGCCCGGCGCCTCCAGCGCCGCTGGCCGACATCGCGCCTCCGGCGCCGCCCAGGACCGGCCAGGGCAAGGTGCCGCTGTCGCTCATCGCCATCCTGACGCCGCTGATCTTCGCGGGTGTGATGTTCGCGGTGATGCGGTCGCCACAGTTCCTCATGTTCGGGCTGCTCACCCCGGTCATGGGGATCGGCAACGCCATCGACACCAAGCGGAGGGGACGCCGGTCGGATCGGGGGGAGAGCGAGCGCTTCCGCCGCGAGCTGAGCGAGTTCCGGAGCCGGCTGGCAGCGCGGGCGGACGACGAGCGGCGGCGGATGCAGGTCGCCTATCCCGACCCAGCCGAGATCATGCGCCGCGTCGAGCTGCCCAGCACCACGCTGTGGGAGCGGCGGCCGGCGCACCCGGACTTCCTGCGGCTGCGCGCCGGCGTCGGGGACGTCCCGTGGTCGCTGCCGGTGGAGCGGGCCGGGTTCCGCGCGGACACAGCGGAGGAGCTGGCGGCGGCGCTGGCGGAGTTCGAGGTCCTCCGCGGCGCCCCGGTGCCGGTCGACCTGGCGGGGGGTGGGGTGGTCGGGATCGTGGGCGACCGCGCTGCGGCCCTGTCCCTGGCCCGCTGCCTGGTGTGCCAGGCGGCGGCCCTGCAGGGCCCCGCCGACCTGCCGGTGATGATCCTGTCCAGCGCCGAGGCCGGCTCTGCGTGGGACTGGGCCAAGTGGCTGCCGCACACCCGCGACGCCGGCGGGATCGGGCGCATGCTGTCGCGCGATCCCGAGATGTCGACACGCCTGGTGGAGGCGCAGCTCAGGCCGGCGGTGGGGCGCGATCGGCCAGACCGCTCCGAGCGGGTCGTTGGCCCCACCGCCCTCGTGGTGGTCGACGACGAGTCGCTGACCGAGGGCCGCAAGGCGCCGACCCGGAGCCTGTTGCGCGGCGAGGGCGGACCGGTGGCGGGTGTGGTGATCGCCTCCACCGTCGATCGGCTGCCGGCGGTGTGCACCACGGTGATCGAGATGACCGATCCCGACGGCCGCGCCGATCTCGCCCTGCCCCAAAAGGGCCAGCGGATCGTCGGCTTCCTCGCCGCCGGCATGGCCGACGACGTCGCCCGCGACTGCGCCCGGTCGCTGGCGCGGTTCGAGGATCCCGAGCTCGACCTGGTGGGCGCCGGCCTGCCGGCATCGATCCGGCTGCTGCCGCTGCTCGACCTCGAGGACTGCACGCCGGACGCCGTCCTGGCCCGCTGGAAGGCGGGCGGCGTCCACCCTACGCTCGCCGCGCCCATCGGTGTGGCCGAGGACGGGGTGTTCGGCGTCGACTTCGTGGCCGACGGGCCTCACGGGCTCGTGGGCGGGACCACCGGGGCGGGCAAGTCCGAGCTGCTGCGCACGCTGGTGGCCGGGCTGGCCGCCAGCGTCGACCCCGACCATCTCACGTTCGTGCTCGTCGACTTCAAGGGCGGCAGTGCCTTCGACGAGTGCGCCCGGCTACCGCACACGGTCGGCATGGTCACCGATCTCGACCAGCACCTGGCAGAACGGGCGCTGCGCTGCCTCGAGGCCGAGCTGCGCCACCGCGAGCGGGTGCTGCGGGACGCCGGCGCCGTCGACCTGCCCGACTACCTGCGCAAGGGCATGCCCGAGTCCCTGCCGCGGCTGCTGGTGATCATCGACGAGTTCGCCACCCTGAAGGCCGAGCTGCCGGAATTCATCGATGCCCTGGTGGGCGTGGCCCAGCGGGGCCGCAGCCTGGGCGTGCACCTCCTGCTCGCCACCCAGCGCCCGCAGGGGGCGATCAGCGACAACATCCGCGCCAACACCAACCTGCGCATCGCGCTCCGGGTCCAGGAGCGGACGGACTCCACCGACGTCATCGACGTGCCCGACGCCGCCGGCATCCCCCGCACCGCGCCGGGGCGCGCCTACGTGCGTCTGGGACCGGGCGAGGTGGTGGCGATCCAGACCGCCCTGTCCACCGGCTCGCGGCAGGAGGCCGCCCTGGCACCGGTGGACGTGGCCCCGTTCGTGTACGGGCCGGCGCCGAGGTCGGCGAGCACGCCACCGCCACCCGACCTCGGCCCGCTCGCGCCCGGCGGCCAGGCCGATACCGACGCCGGCAGCGTGGACGACACGGACCTCTCGGTGCTGGTCGCCGCCATCCGGGACGCGTTCGCCCGGTCCGGGCGGCCGCGCCCGCGCCGGCCCTGGCCCGATCCGCTGCCGGGGGAGGTCGACCTCGACGAGCTGGTCCACCGGGCGCTGGAGGAAGCCGGCACTCGGCGCCCGCCCGGGTTCGTGCCGCTGGCGCTGGCCGACGACCCCGACGCCCAGACCCAGTACCCGACGGGGTGGTCGGCCGCCGACGGCAACCTCATCGTCTATGGCATCGGCGGTAGCGGCACCACGACCACGCTGTCCAGCCTGGCCCTGTCGCTGGCGCGGCTGTACCCGGCCGACGACGTCCACCTCTACGCCCTCGATTTCGGGGCAGGGGAGCTGGGCGCGCTCGAGCCGCTGCCGCACGTCGGCGCCGTGATCGTGACCAACGAGCGCGAGCGCCAGACCCGGCTGATCCGGCACCTGCGCGCCGAGCTCGACCGCCGTCGCCAGCTGGGCAGCGCCGCCCTGGGCGCCGAGCCGCGGATCGTCACGCTCATCGACGGCTGGAGCGCCTTTGCCGCCGAATACAACGACCTGGCCGGCAGCGCGGTGTTCGAGGCCTTCGGCCGGGTGTTCGCCGACGGGCCCGAGCTGAGGATGTACACGGTGGTGGCCGCCGACCGCGCCACTGCGGTGCCCAGCCAGCTCGCGTCGCTGGTCCGCCAGAGGATGGCCCTCAGGCTGGCCGACGCCTACGACTACAGCGGATTCGGCGTGCGCTCCACCGCCGTGCCCGAGATGGTGCCGGGACGGGCGCTGCTGGCGGGGACCGGCCAGGTGGTCCAGGTCGCGCGGCCAGCCGGTGGACTGGCGGCGGCTGCAGACCGCGTGGCGGCGACGGCCGCCGCCCCCTCGGCCACGGGCCGGCGGCCCGATCCGATCGCCAACCTCGCCACGGTCGTTCGGCTCGACGAGCTGGCGGCGCCGGCCCGGCTCGGCGACCGGCCGTGGTCGATCCCGATCGGCGTCGCGGAGCGCACCCTGTCCGCCGCCGGCCTCGTGGTCTACGAGGCCGAGCACGCGCTCGTCACGGGGCCCGCCCGCTCGGGCAAGAGCACCACCCTGCTCACCGTGGCGGCCGCCTGCCGGGCCGGCGGACGGGACGTCAGCGTGATCGCCGTGGTCGGGCCGCGCTCACCGTTGGCCGGCGAGCGCTCGATCGACGAGGTGGTGGCGCCGGGCGCCGTCGGGGACAAGCTCATGCCGCTGGTGGAGCGCGCCGGCGCGACCGGTCGGCTGGCGCTGGTGCTGGTCGACGACGCCGAGGCGCTCGACGACTCGGGCGGTGTCCTGGAACGGCTGTCGACGTCGGACCTCCCGGGCCTGCTGTTCGTCGCCGCCGGCCGCAACGACGGGATCCGCACCGGCTACTCCCACTGGACGCGGCCGCTCCGCCGCTCGAAGCTGGGCGTCCTGCTCCGCCCGGACGTCGATCTCGACGGCGACATCCTCGGCGCCTCGCTGCCGCGGCGGGCGCCGGTGGCGATGGTGCCGGGCCGGGGCTACGTCGTGAACAGCGGCGAGGCGGAGCTCATCCAGGTGGCGCTGCCTGGCTGACGACGGCAAACCTGCCGCGAAGCTGTGGCCCCGGCAACCGATCCCGCGGCAGGAAACGGCTACCCGGCGGCGTCGATGGTCGACAGCGTGGCCATGCCGCTGTCGAGCACGTAGACGTCGTCGCCGGATGCATCCAGGGCCACCAGCGCCGAGCTGCCACCGCGACGCAGCACCAGCTCGAGCTCGTCGTCCTCGCCGATGCGCCACACCTCGTTGGTGAACGTCAGCACCAGGAGGCCGTCGTCGGTGGCCGCCAGGTCGCGGGCCTCGATGTAGGAGTCCCCGGCCGGCGCGCCCTCCGACGGTGGCTCGACGGGGTTGCCGTCCTCGTCGCGCTCGACCTCCTGCGTGAGCCGCTCGGGCCCACCGCCCGACCGCAGCGCCACGATCCGTCCGTCGAGCACCTGGTCGTCGACGGAGTACAGCGTGCCATCGGGCGCGACCGTCAACGGGCCGGCGAGTGCGTCGTCGACCACCTCCCCGACCCTCCCCTCGGCGCCGATCGACACGACCTGCAGCGCGTCGTGGTCGGCGACGAACACGGTGCCGTCGGCAGCGGCGGTCAGCGCACTGAGCTCCAGGACCGCGGGCACCGCGCCGGCGTCGACATTCCCGTCCCGATAGCGCAACAGGCTGCGGCGGTCGGGGTCCGTGGCGAAGAGCGTCCCGTCGTCGGCGGCGGCGATGCCGGTGGCGGCCGACACCGCGTCGAGGCCGTCGGCCTGCGCCAGGCCGTCGCCGGACGCCTCGAGCACCCGGCCGTCACCGGTCGCCACCCAGATCTGGTCGCCGCCGGCGGCGACGTCGACCGCCTCGGCCAGATCGTCGGCGTGGACCACGGTCTCGAGGCTGCCGACCTCCTCGGCGTCGTCACCTCCGTCGTCGTCGGAGCAACCGGCAACGGTTCCGGCCCCGACACCGACGGCGACCGCCACGGCCAGCGAGAGCACCGGCGTCGACCGGATCAGGCGTGGCATCAGCGATGTTCGAGGCTGTCGATGACCTCGTCCATGCGTTGCCCGGCGGCGGTGCGGTCGCCGGAGATGGCATCGCCCACGGCGTCCGAGTTGAGCCACTCGTTGTACGCCCGCCGCTCGTCGGCGCTCATCTCGGCGTACGCCTTGATGGGCCGCCGGTCACCGGTGGTCCCGTCGGCGAAGAAGTCGGTGTCCATGCCCTGGGCGACACTGCTGCCGAGGGCGGCATTGGTGGCCTCGATGACCTCGCCCGACGTCCACGTGCCCCTGACGCCGTACTCGTAGGCGGCGGTCGCGCTCGTGAGCTCGGCCCGGATCCCGTCGCGGACGTTGGCCATGTTGGCGTAGTCCTGGTCCACGGCACCCTCGAGCCCCGACATGCCGAAGTTGTCGATCGCCTGGTCGAGGGCGAAGCTGCCGATGCTGATGGCCGAGCTGGCGGTCTGCCCGGCGACCGGCACGAGCCCCACGACGTCCTTCACCAGGCCGACGCCGTCGAGGAAGCTCTGTCGGGCGGCGATACGGGCCTCGGTGGCTTCGACCCGGGCGTTCGCGTCGGCCTCGGTGACCAGTCCCATCAGCCCGCCGATCTGGCGCGACTCGCCGCCGAAGCCGTCGCCGGTGTCCGAGCTCAGGGCGTCCTGGACGAACTCGAGGCTTCCCCGGTAGACGGAGTTGGCGGCGTCGTCGTTGTCCATCAGCACCTCGAGGAAGTCGTGAGCGTTGTAGAGGCCCTGCTGGGCGTTCTGGTCGACGTCGCCCACGGCCGAGGGCATGACCTCGTGCGTGCGGTCCGCCAGCTGGTCGATGTGGGTGCGCGCGCCCTCCCCGAGGGTCGGCAGCAGCTGGTCGAAGTGGACCCCGTCCTGGTCGCCGACGGTGTCGATGACGATCTCGAACAGGGCGTCCGACCTCGCCGAATCCCAATGCTGCAGGCCGTTGTCGACGACCGTTGCCAACGCATCCCCCAGGATGGGATCGATGGTGTTGGGGTTGTAGCGGAGCAGCAGCTCCACGTTGGTGGCGGTGCGGCCCGGGTAATAGATGGCGCCGTCCCCGGGGTTCTTCAGGCCCAGCCAGTCCAGCGATGCGTCCTGGTTGGCGCCGAGCGCATCGAGGATGTTGATCTCCGCCGTCGAGTCCTGGAGTCCCCAGGGGATGCTGTTCATGTAGCTCGTCGGTGTGGCGTCGTGTGCCAGCAGGTAGTCGAGCTGCCGGTTGGCGACGTTGACGAGCACGTCGCTCGGGAGGGCGGCGCTCTTCACCAGCAGGCTGTAGTGCAGGTTGTTGGGCTGGTCGAAGTCGTCGGGCTGCCAGAAGTCGGTGAACTCCCGGACCCAGTCCTCGTTGAGCCGATCGCCGTCGGCAAGGTCCTGGTTGTCCGGGTCGTGGCGGTCGATCTGGGGCGTGGCCGCCCGCGTGTCCATGGCGGTGGTGAGGATGGTGGCGAACGCCAGCAGCCGGTCCTGACCCCACCCCGGGTTGTCGCCGTACTCACCGCCGGGCCAGGCGGCCTCGATGAGCGCCGGGATGCGGACCATGCCGTCGACGCCCATGCCCTCCACGAACGTGACCGCGAACGCGGGATCGAACTGCCCCCGCGTCGCCCGGTCCGCCAGCGCGTCGAGCTCGTCTGCCGAGATGCCGTCCTCCATGCCGGCCCGGATGTCCTGCGTCAACTGGTTGGCGGCGGCGACGGCCGCGTCGCGGTCGGCGTAACCCACTTGGCCCAGCCGCAGGATCGACTCGTCCCCCATCGACAGCACCAGCGCGTCGAGCTGTTCCCGGCTCAGCGGGCGCTCGCCGAGGTTCTGGTTGGCCTGGAAGAAGGCGTTGGCGACGTCGCCCGCGAACTCGTCGAGGTGGTGCCAGTCGCCCACGAGATCGGTGAGCGTGGCGTCCGGCTCGCCGAGGGCCGGCAGGTAGGGCGAGCCGCTGCCGCGCAGGCTGGCGAGCGCGCCGGCCACGGCGTCCGACTGGGTCTTCAGCGTGGCGACGAGCGCCAGCCCGTCACTCGAGTAGCGGCCGAGCTTGAAGGGGTTGGCGCTGCTGGTTGCCATCGTCGCCTCGGCTCAGACGGAGATGTTGCGGACGGAGCGGCGCGTCGTGCCCGCCGGCGGATCGGGCTCCAGCGCCGCCTGGTTGTAGCTGCGCTGCGCCTGGTTGGCGCCCTCGGCACCCGACACGATCGACGACGCCAGCGTGGCCAGCGTCTCCTTCAGCCCCGAAGCCGTGCCGGTGATGCGGGCGTAGGCGCGGTCGAACTCGTCGCGGTAGGTGCCCACCCAGTCGACGATGGTCGGCAGCATCGTCGACCGCGAGTCGAGCTGGGTTCCGAGGGTGCTCGCCGCCGCGTTGAGTGAGGCCACCGCTGCAGCCGCAGCCGCCCACGGAAATTCGGCCACGGTGGCGCCGGCTACCGCCTCGACCTTTGCCGGCATCTCGGCCGCCATGCGCTTCCTCCCCATCACCGCAGCCGCCCGCCCCAGCGAACGGCGACACATTAGTGGACGCGCGCTGGACGCCAGTGGCTGCTGACTAGTGTGTCCGCCGGCGGGCACCTGGCTGGGACGAGCCGACCTTGGGCGGTCGGCGTTGCTGCAACCACAAGGGAGCCGACAATGACGCAGGGTGTGGTCAAGTCCACGACCGAAGCGATCCAGGCGATCGACAACATGAAGAAGACGATCAACGGCGGGCTGCTCGACAGCATGAGCACGTTCGTGAGCCACGGTGACTGCCTCAACCCCGAGAACTTCGCCGGGGGGTCGGCCGATGCCTTCTACGCCGAGTGGCCCGACACCAAGCGCGCGCTGCAGACCGCCATCGAGCGGCTGACGATGATGAGTGACGACATCATGACCGTCAACACCAACATCCAGACCGCGGGTGGTAACCAGTAGCCGGCCGACGGTCGGCGACTACGAGCTCGAACGGCAGATCGGAACCGGCGCATCGGGGACGGTGTGGCGGGCTCACAGCCGGGGCCCGGTCGCCCGGGTCGTCGCGCTCAAGCGACTGCGGGTCGGCGGTGGCGCCGGCGAGCTCGAACGGCTCCGGCGAGAGGCCACCCTTCTGACCGAGCTCGACCATCCGCACATCGTGCGGGTGCTCGAGGTGCTGCACGACGCGGACGGCATCGCGCTGGCCATGCAGTTCGCGCCCGGCGGATCCCTCGACGACCTCCTGGCCGAGCGCGCCCGCCTGGCGCCCGGTCAGGTCGTCGCCGTCGCCGCGCCCGTCGCCGACGCCCTGGCGTCGGCCCACCGGCGGGGCATCCTCCACGGCGACGTCAAGCCGGCCAACGTCCTGTTCACGTCGGACGGCGAGCCCCTGCTGTCCGATTTCGGCGTCGCCCGGACCCTGGGTGGACGCACCAGCGAGCAGGTGAGCGGCACCGCCGAGTACGTCGCGCCGGAGCTGCTCGACGGAGCCCACCCCGACCCGCGGGCCGACGTCTACTCGCTTGGCGTCGTCTGCTACCAAGCCCTGGCGGGGCAGCCGCCGTACACCGGGCCGGTGCCGCTGGCGGTGGTGAAGGCGGCCGAGGTGGGCCGGCACCTGCGGCTGGGGAGCCTGACGCACGTGCCCGAGCGCTTGGCGGCCGTGGTCGAGCGGGCCATGGACCGTGACCCCGAGCGGCGCTTCGCGTCGGCCGACGACCTGGCTCGGGCGCTGCGGACCACCGTCCCGGCCGGCGACATCCGCGTGCCGGGGCCCGCGACGGACCGGGGCGCCGGCGGCGGGGAGCCACCGGGCGCCACCCGGACCTTCGGTCCTCGCCCTCCACGGGCCGAGCCAGAGGCCCCGCGACGGGCGCGGGGCCGGGTCCCGGTGCTGGCGGCGGTCGGCCTGGTGGCGGCGGGGTTGCTCTTCCTTGTGCGGGGGCCGCTGTCATCCGACGACGGGGGACCCGACTGCCCGGAGGACGAGGCGGCCGCAGCACCGGGCCCGGGGGCGGTCGAGGTGGAGGGCGATCCCGAGGGCGACGGTTGCCCGACCGTCGGCGTGTACCGGCCGGAGACGGTCGTGGGAACCGAGCGGATGGTTCTCAGCATCAGGATCGGCGGCGACCGCCAGCGGATCGCCATCGGTGAGCCGGGCGACCAGCTCGTGCTCGGCGACTGGGACTGCGATGGCGTCGACACGCCCGGCCTCTACCGGACCGGCGCCGGCGACCTGCAGTACTTCGACGCGTGGCCCCGGGTGGAACAGCAGCGCTACCAGCCCGACCGCACCGAGCCCGCGGAGCCCGGCGGGAGCGCATCGCTCACTGAGGGAGACGGCGACGGCTGCGACCGCATCGAGGTGGCATCATCTGAGGGCGTCTCATGATCGAGATCGGTTGCTGGGGGACGGTGACGCGCACGTGAGTGCCCAATTGCAGCTCGACAAGCCGCACCGGTGGTCGGATGCCGGCCGAGGACTCGCGGCGCTGGCCGGTGTGGCGATCCTCGTCGTCGGGGTGCCGGTTGCACTGACTTCGTGGGTGGGCTGGCCGCTGCCCACCGAGGTCCCGACGCTGTCGCAGATCAGCGACGCGCTGCGCGACACATACATCCCCGACGAGTTCCTGGTGAAGTCCCTGGCGGTCGTCTGCTGGTTGGTGTGGATCGAGCTCGTGGCGTCGCTGCTCGTCGAGGCCGTCGCCTACGTGCTGGGCCGCAAGGCCGGCGCAGTGCCGTTCGCCGGCGGGCTGCAGCGGGGCGCGGCCCGGCTCATCGCCACGGTCGCGCTCCTGGGATCGCTGCTCGCCACCAAGGGCCTGTCCGGATCGGGCGGGCTCGGGCTTCAGGCATTGGCGCCGCCCACTCCTCAGCCGTTGGTGACGCTGGTGGCCGACGAGCCTGCCGACGAGCGGGTGGCTCGGGTCGGAGCCGCAGCCGGCGCCCGCTTGGTGGCGCCCCCGGTGTACGAGGTGCAGCGCCGCGACACGCTGTGGGACATCGCCGAGCGACACCTCGGCGATCCCTTCCGTTGGCAGGAGGTCTTCCGGCTCAACCAGGGCAAGGTCCAGTCCGACGGGCGCTGCCTGACCGACCCCGACCTCATCTACGCCGGCGGGCGGCTCGCGCTGCCCGACGATGCCGGCGGCCTGGCTCCGCCGGCACCGCCGGCACCGCCGGCGCCCGCCCCCGACATCGCCGAGCCCCCGGTCGACGACGGCGGCATGGTGCTGCTCGACGACGGCCGGGTTCCCGGGGGCCCCGAGGTGATCGCCGACGCCACCCGGGCCGGAGCCCGCGAGGCGAAGGACGGCGGCGGCATGGTGCTGCTGCCCGACGACGGCGCGTGGGGCCCTCCGCCGCCGCCCACACCCCAACCGCCGGGCGAACAGATCGCCGCCGGCGAGGGCTAGGAGTCCGACACGATGGCCTCGACGACGCTTCCCTCCCGCCCGACACCCAACAGCCCGGGGCGCCCCGCGCCGGCGCTGGTCCCCGGCGGCGGGCGGCAGCGGCGCTGGTCCCTGGCGCTGCTGGCGGTCCTGGTGACCGTGGCATCTGCGCTGGGGTTCGTGGTGTTGTGGATGAACGCCGGCGGCCGCGAGCCGGTCCTGGCCCTGCGCCGCAACGTCACGGCCGGCCAGACCATCGGGGACGACGACCTTCAGGTCGTGCGGGTCGCAGCCGACCCCGGCATCGACCCCATCGCCTCGTCGGCGCGCGACGAGGTCGTGGGTCGGCCGGCGGCGGCGGACCTGCTGGCCGGCACCCTGCTGGTCCCGGGGGCGGTCGGCAACCCCAGCGGACTCGAGGCCGGCCTGGCGGTCATCGCCGTGCCCGTGTCGCCCGAGGAGCTGCCCGCCGACCTGGAGGGAGGCGACCGCGTGGTGCTGCTCCAGTCCTCGACCAACGCATCGACCGGTGAGGCGCCCAGGGCCCAGACCATCGGCGACGGGACGGTGATCGCGATCCGGCGCGACGATGACGGCGGATCGACCGTGCCCGTGTCCGTGCGGGTGGCCGAGGGCTTGCTGCCCGAGATCGCCGCCGCCATCCAGTCCGACTCGATCACCGTGGCGCAGGCGGCGTCCTCCTGACACATGGCGTATGTCGCGTTCGCCTCGGCCAAGGCGTCGCCGGGGGTCACCACCACGGTCACCGCGCTGGCCGCCACCTGGCCGCGGGAGCGCGACCTCGTCGTCGCCGAGCTCGATCCCGCCGGGGGCGACCTGGGGGCGCGGTTCGACCTGGCCACCGAGCCGGGCCTGGTCACCCTCGCGGCCGCCGGGCGCCGTGAGCTCGACCGCTCCACGTTCGTCGGCCACACACAGCCGCTGCCGTTCGCTGGCCTGTCGGGGGCCGACGGCGAGGGTGCCGTCCGCCGCGTCCTGGTGGGACCGGTGGCGGCCGATCAGGCCGGTGCCGCCCTGGCGGCGCTGCGGGGTGGGCTGCCCGGCGTGTTGTCGTCGCTCAGTGCCGACGTGCTGGTCGACTGTGGCCGCCTCGACCCCGGCTCGGCGGCGCACGACGTCGTCACCGAGGCCGACCTCGTGGTGGTCGTCGCTCGGCCGGTCGTCGCCGAGGTCCATCACCTGGCCGCCCGGCTGTCGGCGCTGCGGCCCAAGGCGCTGTCGCTGCTGCTGATCGGCGAGCGGCCGTATTCCGTGGCCGAGGTGGCCGACGCCGTCGGCGCCAACCCACTGGGCACGCTGCCCGTCGACGACCGTGCCGCGGCGGCATTGACCATCGGCCGGTCCAACGGGGCGCGGATCCTGCGCCGTTCGCGGCTCCTGCGCGACGCCCGGGCGGTGGCCGAGGGACTCGCCGGCTGGTTGCCGCCCCCGCCGGTCCGCCCGCCGCCGCCCGCCCGGGCC
>JBKPHE010000190.1:0-10823 GCA_046744485.1 Actinomycetota bacterium
GGTAACGGTCGCAACGGGGATCCTCTCCGTCGACCGGTTCCCGCCCGAGGACGTCGCCGCCTTGTACGCCGAGCTGGAGGCATCGGACCCGGGCCGGTTCGTCGTCGGCCTGGGCGGTGCGCACGGGCCCAAGCCGCTGGCAACGCTCAACGCCTACCTGGACCGGCTCGATTCCGGTTCGCCGTCGGTGCCGCGGGCGGCGCGGGTCATGGCGGCGCTGGGACCGCGCATGCTGGACCTGGCCCGGGATCGCGCCGCCGGCGCGTTCCCGGTTCTCGTGACCAGCGATTACGTCGCCCGGGCCCGGGAACGGCTGGGCGACGACACCACACTCGCCGTCGAGCAGCTCGTCGTGCTCGACGGTGATCCCCAGCGGGCCCGGCAGCTCGCCCGCCGCCCCCTCGGGTTCCTCGGCCGCCTCCCCGGCTACCAGCGGAGCTTCCGGCGGATGGGCTTCGCCGACGGCGAGATCCAGCAGGTGGGCGACCGGCTGGTCGACGCCGTGATGGCCTGGGGCGACGCCGACGCGGTGGCCGCCCGCGTGGCCGAGCACCGGGACGCGGGCGCCGACCACGTCGCCATCAGCGTGGTCACAGATTCGGACGCCCAACCCCTCGCCGAGTGGGGCGACCTGGCTACGCGGCTCGCGGGGACGTAGCCGGGGTGGCTCGGATCAGTCGCGAGCCGGCAGCTGCTGGACGGCCCAGCCGTTGCCGTCCGGATCGCTGAAGAACACGAACCGGCCCCAGGGGAAGTCCTGGATCTCGCCGGCCTCGACGCCCCGCTCGGTGAGCTCGGCACGGGCGGCCTCGATGTCGTCGACGACCATCTGCAGGCCCTGGGCAGAGCCCGGCGCCACCTCGGTGATCCCCTTGCCGAAGGCGATGGAGCACGCGGACCCGGGCGGTGTCAGCTGCACGAAGCGGATCTCGTCGCTGACGGTGTGGTCGTGATCGACGTTGAAGCCTGCCTTCTCCGTGTAGAACTCCTTCGCTCGATCGACGTCGGAGACGGGTACCGCCACCAGCTCGAGCTTCCAGTCCATGCCGTGCTCCTCGTTGGTCGGGATGGTGCTGCTGTCAGTGCGGTGACCATCCGGGGTCTCGCCCGGTGAGCCCGATGATGCGGTCCAACAGTGGGGCGTCGTCGGGCACCGATACCTCGGGCCCGAACAACCCCTCTCTTGCCGCCTCCTGCCCGGCGCCGGAGAACTGCTCGACGAACCCGTGTACCGCCTCGAGCGACGCGCGGTCCTCGTCGAAGTCCTGCCCGCTGGCCCGGGCCACGTCCCAGCCGTGCACCACGAGCTCGTCCAGGGCGATGATCCCCGCGAGCTCACCGGGCAGGTCGATGCCACCGGCCTTGGTCATGCCGGTCCACGCCGCCGGGTCGCGCCAGGCGTCCGCCAGCACCGCGAGGTCACGCGGGATCCGGGTTCGCCAGTCGGCGTCGAGGCACGAGGCGTCACCGGGCGCCCTGCCGGACGTCATGCCGGCGGTGTCCTTCTTGGCGGCGGCGGTGAACGCGAGCGTGAGGCGCCGGATGTGATCGACCAGGTCACCGAGGGTGTAGTCGGGACACGGCGTCGGGCCGCCGAGCAGCTCGTCGGGCACGCCCTCGATCAGGTCGGCCATCCGCTTCGCCGCCGGCCCCAGCTCAACCATGGGCATCACGCCCTCCTTCGGTGTCCGGTGTCGCGATCGGCCCCATGATTGCCGAAATCGAGGCCCCGCCCGGTCGCGATCAGATTCGGCGCCGGTTAGCGTCCATACCTGCATGGCGTCCGAGACCGACCGCAAGCCCATCCTGCTGACCGTCGACGACGATCCCGGCGTGTCGCGGGCGGTCGCTCGGGATCTCCGCCGCCAGTATGGCGAGGACTACCGCGTGGTGCGGACCGAGTCCGGCCCGCAGGCCCTGGAGACGCTGCGGGAGCTCAAGCTGCGCGGCGACCTGGTTGCGGTGTTGCTGGCCGACCATCGCATGCCCGAGATGAGCGGACTCGAGTTCCTCGAGGAAGCGATGGACCTGTTCCCCCATGCCCGCCGGGCGCTCCTGACCGCGTACGCCGACACCGATGCCGCCATCCAGGCGATCAACGTCGTCGACCTCGACCACTACCTGCTCAAGCCCTGGGATCCGCCCGAGGAGAAGCTCTACCCGGTCGTCGACAGCCTCATCGAGATGTGGTTGGAGACCGACGAGCAGCCGGCCACTCAGACCCAGGTGGTCGGGCACCGCTGGTCGGCTCGGTCCTTCGAGGTGCGGGACTTCCTGGCCCGCAACTCCGTGCCCTACCGCTGGCTCACCAGCGAGGAGCCCGAGGGCCAACGCCTGCTCGCGGCGGCCGGGGTGGATGTCACCAAGATCCCGCTGGTCGTGACGCCGGACAGCGACTACCTGGTCGACCCGACCGTCGGCGAGCTCGCGGCCAAGGTGGGGCTCTCGACGACACCGTCGACCGACTTCTACGACGTCGTCATCGTCGGTGGAGGGCCCGCCGGCCTCGGCGCCGCCGTCTACGCCGCGTCGGAAGGGCTACGCACCGTGCTGGTCGAGCGCCAGGCCACCGGGGGCCAGGCAGGCCAGAGCTCCCGCATCGAGAACTACCTGGGGTTCCCGGACGGGGTGACGGGCAACCAGCTCACCGACCGGGCCCGTCGGCAGGCCCACAAGTTCGGCGCCGAGGTCCTGACCACCCGCGATGTCGTGGGCCTCGACGTGCGGGCGTCCTCCCGAGCGGTTCGGTTCGCCGACGGCGGCGAGGTGGTGGCCCACGCCGTGTTGCTGGCCACCGGCATTGCGTACCGCCGGCTCGACGTGCCCGGGGCGGATGCCCTGACGGGGCGGGGATTGTTCTACGGCTCGGCGGTGACCGAGGCATCCGCGTGCGCAGGAGACGACATCTTCATCGTCGGCGGCGCCAATTCGGCCGGCCAGGCGGCCGTGTTCCTGTCCCGCCATGCCCGCCAGGTAACCCTGCTGGTGCGGGCTGACAGCCTCGAGAAGTCGATGTCCTACTATCTCATCCGTCAGATCGACGAGATCCCCAACATCGACGTTCGGGTCACCACCGAGGTGGTCGCCCTCTACGGCGACGACCACCTGGAGCGGATCACCCTCTGCGACCGCACGTCCGGGAAGCAGGAGACCGTCCCGGCCAGCTACCTCTTCGTGTTCATCGGCGCCGCACCCCGGACGGAGTGGCTCGAGGGCGTGCTCGAGCGAGACGTGCGGGGGTTCGTGCTCACCGGCCCCGACCTGCTCGGCGGCGGCAACCATCCCCGACCCCGGAGG
The DNA here is from genome assembly GCA_046744485.1 of Actinomycetota bacterium. Taxonomy (GTDB): domain Bacteria; phylum Actinomycetota; class Acidimicrobiia; order Acidimicrobiales; family VFJN01; genus DASQUK01. The sequence goes on from JBKPHE010000190.1 coordinate 3,298, forward strand.
TTCGACCGCGACCCCTACTTCCTCGAGGCCAGCGTGCCCGGCGTGTTCGCGGCCGGCGACGTGCGGGCCAACTCGGTGAAGCGGGTCGCCTCCGCCGTCGGTGAGGGTGCCATGGCCATCCAGCTCATCCACAGCTATCTGGAGCGCTCATGAGCCCCGTGCGCCGAGTCGAGGTGATCGCATGACCGAATCCGAGAGGTTGGCGACGGACGAGTCCGAGCGACTCGGAGCGGGCCAGCACGAGCGGCTGACGCCCAGGGAGCTGCGCACGCTGTTCCTGTTCGAGGAGCTCAACGAAGACCAATTGGCCTGGCTGGCCGACCGGGGCCGGATCGTCGAATACCCGGCGGGTGCGACGATCCACGCCGAGGGCGCTCCGGCCTCGTGCTTCATGGTCCTGCTCTCCGGCACGCTCGCGATGTACAAGCGCGTGCAGGGCGGCGAGCTCGAGTTGTTCCGCAGCGACTACTACGGCGCCTACACCGGGGCGTTCGACGCCTACGTGCCCGACCGGGGCGTGCCCAAGGTGTACCTGAGCACCGGCCGGGCCGTGACTCCCTGCCGCCTGTTCGAGATCCCCGCAGCGGACTTCGGACGGGCGGTGTGGAAGTGGTTCCCGATGGCTGCCCACCTCCTTGAGGGGGCGGCGACCCAGGGGGCCGACGCCAGCAACATCGTCGAGCGGCACGAGCGCCTGGTGGCGCTCGGCTCGGTTACCGCCGGACTGACCCACGAGCTGAACAACCCCGTTGCCGCGGTGATGAGCGCCAGCGCCCGGCTCCGGGAGATGCTGGCCGAGATGCGCGACAAGCTTGGCCTCGTGGTCCGCAGCCAGCTCCCGGGCCACCAGCTCGAGGCGATCGCCGACCTGGCGGGACGAGCGCTCCGACGCCGCCGGGAGGCGCCGGTCCTGTCGCCGCTCGAGGCGTCGGATCGGGAGCAGGAGCTGGCCGACTGGCTCGAGGACTACGGCGTGAGCCAGGCGTGGGAGATGGCACCCACCCTGGTCGCGGCCGGTGTCGACCTGGACTGGCTCCGGAGCTTCGCCGAGACACTGCCACCGGACCAGCTGGAGACCGGGTTGTCCTATCCCGTGCGCGCCCTGGAATCCGACGCCCTGCTCGACGAGATCACCGACGCGGCCGGTCGCATCTCGGCCCTGCTCACCGCGGCCAAGCAGTACACGCAGATGGACCGGGCGCCGCTGCAGACGTTCGACGTGCACGAGGGCCTCGATGCCACGCTGACGATGCTCGGCCACAAGCTCGGCGACAGAATCGAAGTGGTCCGGGACTACGACCGTTCCCTCCCACACGTCTCCGCCTTCCCCGGTGAGCTGAACCAGGTGTGGACAAACCTCATCGACAATGCCGTGGATGCCATGGAGGGGAAGGGCACGCTCACGGTGCGCACCCGTCCGGGACTCGACGATCGCCTGGTCGTCGAGATCGGTGACACCGGGCCAGGGGTGCCCGACGAGGTCCGCAGCAGGATCTTCGAGCCGTTCTTCACCACCAAGCCGATGGGCAAGGGCACCGGCCTCGGCCTCGACATCGCCTGGCGGATCGTCGTGGGGAGGCACCACGGGGACATTCGACTCGAGTCAGAGCCGGGCGATACCAGGTTCCAAGTCATCCTTCCCCTGCGAGAACCCGATGCACCCCAAAGCTGACGACGGGATACGGGGTGGCAAACACCCCGTGAACGGTGTAGGAACCATCGGTATGACGCAAGGAATGGTCGCCGACTCACCAAGCGTGGAATCGGCACGACCGTTCGTCGTCGATCTGGCGGATGAGGTGGCCCGGGATCCCGGTCTCACCGGCGGCAAGTCAGCGGCCCTGGCACAGGGCGCGGCCGCCGGGCTCAACGCTCTGCCCGGCGTCGTCCTGACCACGGCCTTCTGCGATGCCGTCGATGGCGGGGCCGACGTCGCACCGCACTCGGCGGTGAAGGAGGCCTTCGAGCGGGCCGGCGGTGACGAACGGGCGCTCGTGGCGCGCAGCTCCTCCGTCGTCGAGGACACGGCCGAGTCATCGATGGCCGGCCAGTTCGAATCGGTGATCGGGATCAGCGGGTTCGACGAGTTCGTCACCGCGGTGACGGCGGTCCTCGACTCACGCCAGCGGGCCGGCGCCGCCGACCAGCCGATCGCGGTGCTGGTCCAGCCGCTGATCGAGCCTCGGTACGGCGGGGTCATGTTCGGGGTCGATCCAGTGTCGGGTCGCACCGACCGCCGGATCGTCAGCGCCGTGGACGGCGGCCCCGAGCCGCTCGTGAGCGGCGAGGTCGACGGCTCCCGGTATGTACTCGAGCCGAGGAACGCCAAGGTCATCGAGTTCGCGGCCAACGATGGTCCCAAGCTTCCGGCCGCCGACCTCCGGCGGCTCATGGACCTGTCGACGAGCGTCGCCAAGGTCTTCGGTGGCCCCCAGGACGTGGAATGGGCCATCGGCGCCGGCAAGGAGCTCTGGCTGCTCCAGTCCCGCCCGGTCACCAGCGAGATCCGCGGTGCGCCGCGGGGCCCCATCTACGGCCCGGGTCCGGTGGCGGAGACCTTCCCCGCCCCCCTGACCGAGCTGGAACGCGACCTCTGGGTGCCGCCGCTGCGGGAGGCCGTGGCCGAGGCCGTGCTCCTGGCGGGCGCCGCCACGCCGGCCGACGTCAAGGCCAGCCAGGTGGTGGTGTGCGTGGACGGGCACGTGGCGATCGATCTTCGGCTGGCCGGTGAGATCAAGTCGAAGCGGACGATCCTGCACAGGCTGAACCCGGTCCCCGCCGCCCGCGAGCTGCGGGGATCGTGGCGTGTCGGCCGCCTGCGGGGGGCGCTGCCCCGTCTCGCCGAGCACCTCCTCGACCGGACGGACGCCGACCTGGAGGCCGTCCCGCCGCTCACGGACCTGACGAGCCGACAGCTCATCGCCCTGCTGCACCGCAGCCGCGCCATCCTGCGCGCACTCCATGCGCACGAGATCCTCATGGGCATGCTCACCGACACCGGCGGCAACCGCATGACCGGTGCGTCGGTCGCACTGCGGGTGCTGGCCGAGGCCCGCCAGGACGGCCTGAGCGACAAGGAGATCATCGCCCGGAGCCCGTCGGTGCTGGCGCTCACCGGGCCCCGGGTCGCACCGGAGGCGGAGTTGCCCGAGGAAGCGACGGCCGTCTACGTGGCGCCCGGCTGCAAGGTCTGCAGCGACAACGGCATCCTGCGCGAGGCGCTACGGCTGCGGGTGCGCTGGGTGCAGGAGGTGTCCGGCCGTGCCGCTTGGGAGCTGGGCGAGCGGCTGGCCGCGGCCGGCGACCTGACGGAGCCCGAGCTGATCCGCCACATGACCCTCGAGCACGTCGAGGCGGTGGCCACCAAGCGCGCGGTGGTCGTGCCGGCGCTGGTGACGAGCCACGACCACGACTTCGGTGCGCCCCTCCCCGCCTGGTTCCAGCTGTCCGACCTCGGAAGGCCGATCCGGACGCAATGTGCCTCCGAGGTGGGTGGCGGCACGGGCGCCGGCGGCGGAGTTGGCACCGGGCCCGTCACGTACGACCACGACGATCCCCCTACGGGCTCGGTGCTCGTCACCACCACGCTGTCACCCGGGCTGGGGCCGCTGTTGTCCCGGCTCAAGGGCATCGTGGCCGAGACGGGATCGGTCCTGTCGCACCTCGCCATCCTGGCCCGGGAGGCCGGGGTGCCCACGGTCGTGGGCTACGCCGGGGCCACCGAGGACCTGCCCGAGGGTGCCATCGTGCTGGTCGACGGCGACAGCGGACGGGTGACCATCCAGGAACGGACCGGGGCCGAGCACGCGCCGGACACCCCGCCGAGCGGCGGCGAGAGCGAAGCCGAGGCAAAGGACACCGCGTCGTGAAGATCATCGGCTGGCTGGCCGGCGTCGCCACGCTGCTCGGGGGCGTCCTGTACATGGTCGTGTCGCTCAACCGCTGGGAGTGGAACCGGGCACTCTTCTTCGGCTTGATCGTCCTCATCGCCGAGGTCGGCCTCGCCACCGGCCTCGTGCTGCGGCGTCTCGCCCGCCTCGAGTACCGGACGACCCGGATCGACCCGGCCGTCGCCCAGATCCTGCACGAGGCCCGGCAGCCATCGCCCGACCGCTTCGCCTGGCTGCGGGAGCAGTCCCGCGACCTGAACGTGTTCATCACCTTCGTGGTCGCGGGCGGCGTGCTCCTCTCGGGCATGGCCTGGGTGGTCGACAAGCTCGCCTCGAAGTCCTCGTCGCCGGCCGGCGAGGAGCGTCTCGGCCGCCAGCTCGACCCGATCAGCTATCCCTCGGGCGGGCTGCTGCTCGACGACATCACGGTCCTGGCCCAGGAGGTCCCCGGGGCCAACGACGACCAGATCCGCCAGCTGCTGCGCCGCGGCGGCCGCCCGTCGTGACGCCGTGAGGAAGCTCACGCCGCTGCGGCTCCTCCTCGGGGCCGTCGGGCTGGCGATCGGCATCGTCGGGATCCTGGCCCTGCGGGAGGCCACGCTCTCCACCCATGAATCGGTCGCGGCCGCCCGGACCGAGCTCGTCATGTCGGCCGACACCAAGGGAGGCGAGCGGAACCAGACGCTCCCCGAGATGGTCGAGGCGCAACTGGAGTCGTGCCGGCTCGAGGTCGCGTCCGACGTGGACGGTCCCATCGAGTCCCTGGGCGACGGAAACTTCAGTGCCGTGCTCGCCCCGGCGCTGGACGAGACGAACCGCCGGCAGTTCCGGGGCTGCATGGAGGATTGGGTGATCGACCACGTCCGGATCAACGTGACCGAGATGGCCAACGCCGGCTGACGGAGACGAAGCGCCTAGGGCGCCTTCTTCGCCAGCGGCACCTTGTAGAGGTGCGCCCAGTTCTCGCCCACGATGCGGACCTTGGCGTCGTGCGGCAGGGGCAAGCGCTCCAGCTCCTCGACGGCGTGGGGATACTGGGAGTCGCCGTGCGGGTAGTCGGTCGAAACCCCAGGTTGTCGGCGCCGAACCAGTCGACGTAGTGGATCGCCGTCGCCTCGTCGGCCTCCAGTGAGACGTAGCAGTTGCGCCGGAAGTACTCGGAGGGCTTCAGGCTGAGGTCGGTTGCCTCGTACCAGCCCGTCCATTCGTGGTGCTCGTCCAGCCGGTGCAACAGCCACGGGGCCCACGAGCAGTTGCCTTCGAGGAGCGCCACCCGCAGGTTGGGGAACCGCTCGAGCACGCCCCCGGCGCACAGGCATACGGTGACGAACTGCATGGCCAGCGGCTGGTTGAAGGTGTGCCACATCATGAGCCGGTCGAGCACCTCCAGGGAGAAGTCGGGACGGAGGTACGTCTGGCCGCCGCCGTGGAAGGCCACCGGGACGTCGAGCCGCTCGATCTCGGCCCACAGGGGTTCGTAGGTGGGGTGGTGCCAGGGGCGGCGATTGACGCAGCCCGGCGCCAGGAAGATGGCCTTGAACCCCAGGTCCTCGACGCAGCGGCGGGCCTCGGCCGCAGCCCCGTCGACGTCGTGGGGGGCGACCATCGCGGCGCCGTACATGCGGTCGGGCGCGTGGCCGCAGAACTCGGCCAGCCAGTCGTTGTAGGCCCGAGCGATGGCGCTGGCGTACTCGGGCTCGAGCCCGTCGGGCCCGATCATGTCGATGGAGTCGAGGCCGAGCACGAACAGGCCGCGCGAGGGGAACAGCACGGCCAGGTCCAGCCCCTCGGCATCCATGGCCTCGATCTGCGACGCCGGATCCCAGCCCCGCGCCTCGGCGCCGGCGTAGACGCTGTCGTGCTCGGGCCGCCATCCGGTCCTGCGTCCCTCTTGGCGTACCGGCCGCACTCGTCCCAGGCGCAGCACGGTGTGGTTCTTGACCCGCACCCGCATGTCCCGGGGGATCTCCGTCAGCCCGATGGGGGCGGCATGCGCGTAGGCCGGGTCGATGTAGCGCTGCCACAGGTCTGGTGGCTCCATGACATGCAGGTCGCTGTCGGCAATGACGTGATCCTTCAGCGATCCGGGCGCAGAGTGCCTCCCGCTGTCGGCGCCCTGCGCGGGGCCGCTCGGGCTTGGACGCGTGCTCCCCGCTCCACGGCCGCTCGGGCCGGGCCCTCCCGTGCGGTCGGGCTCAGGCACTGTCGCTCCCCTCGTCACCGAGGACGTCGGCGGCGACCCGCAGGGCCTCGTTGGCGGCGGGGACGCCCGCATAGATCGCGGTGTGCATCAGGACCTCGATCAGCTCGCCACGCGTGAGGCCCACGTTCAGGGCGCCGGCGAGATGTGCACGCAGCTCCTCGGTCCGGCCGAGGGCGGCAAGCTGGGCGACGGTGATCAGGCTGCGGTCGCGGATGGGCAAGCCCGGCCGCGACCAGATCATCCCGAAGGCCGACTCCGCCACGTAACGGAAGAAGTCGGGGGCCAGCCGGGCCGCAGGGAAACCACCGGTCCCGGCCCGCATCTGCGGCCACAGCCGTCCCTGGATCGCCCGGCCACGCTCGAGCAGCTCGTCACCCATTGGTCTCCCCTCCCCTTCCGGCCGGGTCGGCCGGGCTCCCTCCGCGCCAATTGTGTCCCGCTCTTGGCGCTACGCGCCGGGCCGCTCGGGCCACGCCCTCCCGTTCGGTCGGGCTCAGTCGGCTTGGAACAGGCTCACCGTGCACACGCTGCCGCCGCCGACCAGGTGCGCCAGCGCCGAGCTCGCGCCCGCGACCTGCCGTTCTGCGGCGTCGCCGCGTAGCTGCTGGACGATCTCATGGACCATCGCCAGGCCCGTCGGCCCGCCGGGATGGCCGCGGGCGATCAGTCCCCCGTCGGTGTTGAACGGGATGGGGCCGCCGAGGGCGGTGGCACCCTCGTCGACCAGGCGTTCCCCCTCGCCATCGGGGCAGAACCCCAGCAGCTCGTAGTACTCGAGCTCCTCGTTGGCGAAGGCGTCGTGGCACAGCGCCAGGTCGATGTCGCCCGGGCCGAACCCGGCGTCGTCGTAGGCGGCGAGGGCGGTGTCACGAGTCATGGTCGCGGGGCCGACCACCGGCCCGAGGAAGGTGTGCCCGGGGGCGTATGTCTCGGTCTGCAGCGCCGACGCGACGGGCCGCACGAGCCGGCGCCCGTCCCGGCGTGCCCGCACACGGTCGACGGAGGCGACGACCGCGCACGCGGCACCATCGTCGGCCGGGCAGGCCATCATCGCGGTCAGCGGCTCGGCGACCATCTGCGAGCCCAGGACCTCGTCGGGGGTCACGCGATGGTCGGGACGGCGATCGCTCCACGGGCACAGCGCGCCATGGTTCCAGTTCTTGGCGGCGATGGCGGCGAAGTGCTCCGGCTTCGTGCCGTGGTCGTGCATGCGCCGCTGAGCCCACAGCGCGAAGTAGGCAGCGGGGAGGATCGTCGAATCGATCTGGTCTCGCCCGGCTCCCCGCCCCGATCCGCCGCCGCGTGCCATGTCGGTCATCTTGTCGAATGCCAGGGCCAGCGCCACCTCGGCGCGTCCCGACGCCACCGCCCACGCCGCCTCCCGAAAAGCAACCAGGCCCGTGGCCGACGCGTTCTCGACGTGGGTCACGGGC
>JBKPHE010000187.1:0-8859 GCA_046744485.1 Actinomycetota bacterium
CGCTTGAACTCGGACTGGGCCTGGCCCATCGAGCGGGCCAGCTTGGGCAGCTTGGCCCCACCGAAGAGGACGAGGATGACGAGCAGGACTATGAGAAGTTCCGGTGCTCCAAGGTTCACGGCCGCCACTGTACCTTTCGTCGATTCGCCAACCGCATCGGGGATTGGCCGTTGCTCGAATGCGTCGTGAACGTCAGTGAAGGATCTCGCCCCCACGTCGTCACGGCGATCGCTTCGTCTGCGGTTGGTTCGTTGCTCGATGTGCACTCGGATGCCCATCACAACCGCTCGGTGCTCACGCTGGTCGGCGAGGAGGCGCCCCGGGCCGTGGCGCGGGCGGCCGTCGCCACGCTCGACCTGCGCCACCATCAGGGCGTCCACCCTCGCCTCGGCGTGGTCGACGTCGTACCGTTCGTGCCGTTGGCCGGCTCGACCCTGGCGGACGCAGTGGCGGCCCGCGACCGGTTCCTCGACTGGATGGCCGACGAGCTGGGGGTGCCCGGGTTCGCGTACGGGCCGGAACGAACCCTGCCCGAGTTGCGCCGCCTGGCCTTCACGGGCCTGGCGCCCGACCGAGGGCCGTCCCGGCCACACGCCACCGCCGGCGCCACCGCCGTGGGGGCGCGTCCGGTGCTCGTGGCCTGGAACGTGTGGCTCGCCGAGCCCGACCTGGCACGGGCGCAGCGGATCGCCCGGGAGATCAGGGGCCCGCGGCTGCGGGCGCTGGGGCTACGGGCCGGCCAGCGGGTCCAGGTCTCGATGAACCTCGTCGAGCCCGACACGCTCGGCCCGGCGGAGGCGTGGGACCTGGTGGTGGAACGGGAGGCGATCGCAGGCTCGGAGTTGGTGGGCCTGGTGCCCCGGTCGGTCCTCGAGCGGACCGACCCGGCGCGCTGGGCGCAGCTGGACCTGGCGGAGGAGAAGACGATCGAGTCGCGCCTCGCCGGGCTGTCGTGACCCGGTCAGGCCGAGGCGGTGCCTGCCGCCTGGCGAGCCAGGGCGCGCTGACGGCGAATGCGCCGGCGCTCACGCTCGCTCATGCCGCCCCAGATACCGAACTTCTCGCTGTGGACGAGGGCGTACTCGAGGCACTGGGCGCGCACGATGCAGCCCCGGCACACCTCCTTGGCCTCGCGCGTGGACGCTCCACGCTCGGGAAAGAAGAGGTCGGGGTCGACGCCCAAGCAGTTGGCGTAGTCCTGCCAGGTGTTGTCTTCGGGATCTGTGGCCACGGGGAGTTTCATCTGGCCCCCTTCCCGCCTGTCTCAGCTGGGTCCGAGTGCTGCACGTTCGGGGAGCACCACCATCCCGAACTGATGCCACACGTGTAATTACAGTGATGTGATCTTCCACCACAGACGGCGATTGCGCAAGGGGTAGCCGGGTTGACGCGCGCGCCGATGGTCGAGGCAGTGCGCGCCGACATCGCGACGCTGGCGGTCGATGCCATCGTCAACGCCGCCAGGACAAGCCTGCTGGGGGGCGGAGGCGTCGACGGCGCCATCCACCGGGCGGCGGGTCCCGAGCTGCTCGAGGAGTGCCGCACGCTGGGCGGATGTGCCACCGGGGACGCGAAGGCCACCAGCGGCTATCGGCTCCCGGCTCGCTGGGTCATCCATACCGTCGGACCGGTGTGGCGGGGCGGCGGCGCCGGCGAGGCCGAGCAGCTGGCGTCCTGCTACCGGCGGTGCCTCGAGATCGCCGACGAGATCGGTGCCCGCAGCGTCGCCTTCCCCGCCATCTCCACCGGGGCCTATGGCTTTCCCCAACGCCAGGCCGCCGAGATCGCCGTCGACACGCTGCGCTCGACGCCGACGGACGTGGGACGCGTGCTCCTGGTGGCATTCGACGACGAGACGTTGGGGTTGTACCGGCAGCGTCTGGAGCGGCCGTCGGGCTGAGCCGGGGTGAGTCGCCCATACCCCCGATGCGGGATGGCGCCCCAGTGGCCGTGGGGTGCACGATGGGCACATGGGGCTGGGGAACGACGAGCCGCTCCGGGAACGGCACCGTGCTCTCGGTTCCGTGGCCGAGACCCTCCTCGCAGCCGTGATCTTCGCGGTTGCCATGGGCTTCACGTGGGTGAACCACGGGGGAGACGACTCCGCCGAGCTGGCAGCACCAGCGGCTCAGACCAGCGAGAACGCGGCCTCGACCAAGATCCCGCCGAGCCAGCCGGCGATTGCCGTGTCGTTCAGCAGGAACGGCGAGATCATCCGCCCCGCCCCCGTCAGGGTGCGCATCATCGACCCCGAGACCGGTGAGGAGGTCGTGGTCCCCCTGCCACCCGGCACGACGGTGGTCGACGGTGAGGTTGTCCCGATCGGGAGCACCCCGACCACACCCCCGGGGAGCACGGCGACGACCATGCCGGGGACCGGAACGACCGGCACCACCGGGGGCGGCTCGTCGACGACGGGGCCGACGACCACCACGACCGACCCCACCACCACGACGACCGAAGCCACGACGACCACGACCGAGACCACGACAACCACGACGGAGACCACGATCACGACGGACTCCGTGCCGGTTCCACAGGATCTCGTCGGCGGGTTGCTCGGTGGGGTCGGCGACCTTCTCTACTGAGGGCTGTCGCCGGGCCGACCCGGGCGTCAGCGGCGACGCCGTCAGGCCGAGCGACGGCCGCCGGAGCGGCGTAGCTCCCGCTTCTGCTCGATGAAGTCGACGAGCACGTAGTCGCCCAGCGTTTCGGGGGTGGTGAAGAACGCCCGTCCCTTGTTGAGCCGGGTGAGCTTCTCGACGAACGAGCGGAGGTGGCCCGTGGGGTCGAGCATGAAGGTGTTGATGCGAATGCCCTCGCGGGTGCAGCGCACCACCTCCCGCAGGGTGGCGTCGACGGTCTCGCGCACCGGCGGATAGGAGAAGAACGGCTCCGCGATGCCGGGCTCGAAGTGGGCGGTGGGCTCGCCGTCGGTGATCATGATGATCTGCTTGGTGCCCGCTTGGCGGGCCAGCAGCCGCCGGCTGATCTGGAACGCGTGCTGCATGTTGGTGCCGTACACGAAGTCCCAGGAGACCTCGGGCAGGTCCTGCGGGCGGATCTCGCGGGCCACCTCGCTGAAGCCGACCAGTCCCAGGTAGTCGCGCGGGAACTGCAGGGAGATGAGGGAATGCAGCGCCATTGCCACCTTCTTGGCGGCCAGGAAGTTGTCGCGCATGGGCATCGACAGCGACAGGTCGAGCATGAGCACGGTCGACGACCGCACGACGTGCTCGGTGCGCTCGACCTCGAAGTCGTCGGGTGACAGCGGCACCGGCGTGCCCCCGCCCCGGCGGCCTATGGCGTTGCGGACCGTGCGCTCGATGTTGAGGATGAACGGGTCGCCGAACTCGTAGGCCTTTGTCTCGTATGTGCGCTCGTGTCCGGCGCCCGACCGCTCCAGCTCGTGGCGGCCCAGCTTGTCGCGGGCCAGGCGCTGGAACAGGTCGTGCAGGGCGTTGCGTCCGATGCGGCGGAGACCCTTGGGCGTGAGCTCGAGCCGGCCCTCGCGCTGGTCGACCAGGCCGGCGTCCTGGAGCAGGCGGGTCAGCCGGGCGAGCTCGTCGAGGCTCCGGGCGGAGTCGTCGCCCAGCAGCTCCCGGGCCCGCTCGATGTCCACCTCCGCCAGCGCGCCGGGGTTGGCCGCGCCCCGCAGAAGCTGCTCCAGCCGGTCGAGGTCGCCCAGCTCCTCCATGGTGGCCGCGGCCTCGGCCATGCCGAGCGGATCCTCGCCCCGGAAGTTGTAGCGCTGATCCCAGCCCATCTCCGGGAACATGCCCCGCAGCTGCTGGCCGAGCTGATCGACCTGCCAGCGTAGGTCCATGTCGTCGAGCAGCTGCTCGGCGAGCTGCTGGATCTGCGCCCGCTGCTCGGGCGTCATCGACGCCAGCATCGCCTGCATGGCGGCCATGCGGCGGGCCAGCACCTCCAGCAACTCGTCGAGGTTCTGCGGGTTCTCGGGGAAGAAGTCGCCGAAGCGCTGCATGAACCCCGCGAAGTCCGGCTCCTCCCCCCGCGACCGCTGGTCGAGCATGTGGTTGAGCTCGGCCAGCATGTCCTTCATCCGAGCCATGTCCTCGGGTGTCATCGACTCGACGGCCCCGGTCATGCGGTTGACGTACGAGTCGAGCACCTGCTGGCGGAGCCGCTCCACCAGCTCGTCGAAGCGCCGCTGGGCCTCGGCCGAGGCGAAGTCGTAGCTCTGGAGCTCGCGCACCATGCCCGCCAGGTCGGCGGGCAGCATCTCCAGCTGCATGTTGCGCTCGTCGGCGGCGCCCTGAGCCGTCTCGGCCCGGCGCGAGTCGCCGCTGGCCCGGGCGTCGCGCACCTGCCGGTCGATCTCGGCGCGCTCGGTGTCGACGACCTGGCGCAGCTCCTCGGCGATCTCGTCGTAGACGCCGCCGAGGTCGAACCGCTCGAGTCGCTCCTGGCGCTCGCGGCGGAGGCGCTCGAGCAGGTCGCGGATCCCCTCGACCATCTGGCCCTGCCGGTCCCGGAACCCCGACTGCAGCAGCCGCCGGAGGGCGGCGTTGAGGTCGCCGTGGTAGAGCAGATCGTCGGTCATCTGCTCGAGCACGGCGTCGGCATCGAGGTCGAACCCGACCTGCGTGCCGTCCCAGCGGCTGTACCGGAACCGGGGGCGTGGCATTACGCGCAACCGTACCGGTCAGGAATGCGTCAGCAGCGGTCGACGTTGACTGCACCGATGCGCGTGGAGATCTGGTCCGACGTTGTGTGCCCGTGGTGCTACGTCGGCGCACGCCGGTTCTCGGCCGCCCTCGACCGGTTCGACGGTGACGTCGACGTGTCCTACCGGGCGTTCGAGCTCGATCCCACGGTCCCGCCCGGCGGCATGGACCTCGCCGACTACCTGGCCCGCAAGTTCGGCAGCCCGGCGGCGCTGGACCGGGCGCACGACCGGCTCGCCCGCGTCGGTGCCGACGTGGGCATCGACTTCCGCTGGGACGGCAAGCGCCGGGTCAACACCTTCGACGCCCACCGGCTCGGCGTCTGGGCGGAGGGCGTGGGCGGTCGAGAGGCCCGGGCGGCGCTGGCGCAACGCCTGTTCCGGGCGTACTTCACCGACAACGCCGACGTATCCGACCACGTGGTGCTGCCCCGGATGGCGGCCGATGTGGACCTGGATCCCAGCGCCGCGGCCGAGGCCTTGGCGGCGGGCACCGGCGCCGACCGGGTCCGGGCTGAGGAGGCGCAGGCCACCGAGCTGGGGATCGGCGCGGTGCCGACGTTCGTGATCGAGGGCCGCTGGGCCATCCCTGGTGCGCAGGACGTCGACACGTTCCTCAAGATCCTCGGCACCGCCGCCGAGCGGCTGGCGCCGCTGCCGAAGACGGACTGAGTGGAACCGACCGCGCCCTGGTGGGGCACCGGCGCCGCTGCCACGCAGTGCGAGGGAGCGGCCCCGCGATCCGATTGGGCGGGACGGGAGACCGAGGGGCGGGTGCCTCCATCCGGCGATGGCAACGGGTTCCGCACCCGGTACGCCGACGACTTCGCACTGCTGGCCGAGCACGGGATCACACACCACCGCCTCACCGTCGAGTGGGCGCGCCTCGAGCCCAGCACGGGCCGCTGGGACGAGAACGAGGAGGCCCACGTGCGCCGGGTGCTGGTCGCGGGCCGGGATGCCGGCGTGGCGGTGTGGGCGTGCCTGCTGCACGGCTCCGCACCCGGTTGGTTCACCGACGATCAGCGCGGCTGGCTGGACGACAAGGCGGCCACCCTCACGTGGCCCCGCCACGTGGACCGGGTGGCCGAGGCGCTGGGCGACCTGGTCGCCGGGTGGGTGCCGATCCACGAACCCGACCTCCAAGCCCGGTTGGGCTACGGGGAAGGAACCTTCCCACCCGGCCGCCGCGGCGAGGACGACGAGCGCGATGCACTCGCGGCGCTGCGGACCGCGGAGGCCGAGGCCGCCCGCCTGCTGCGGAGCGGAGGCGCCCCGGTGGCCGTGACCGCCCGGCCCGGCGAACCCCACGAGGCCGGCGACCTGGTGGTCGTCAGCGCCGCCGTCGACGAGTTGGCGACCCCGTTGGAGCAGGTGGCCGAGGACCTCCCGGGTGTCGCGATCGTGGTCGTGACAGGAGACCCGACCGGCGAGGGGCAGGTGCAGCGCGCGGTCGACACCGTCGCCGACGCCCACCGTGACGGCATGGACGTGGTCGGCGCGTTCCACCTGCCGGCGATCGACGGCTATGAGTGGCACCGCGGGTTCGACGCCCGGCTCGGGCTGTTCGACCGGGACCGTGGCCCGAAGGATGCCCTCGGGTCGCTCCCGACCGGTCTTTGAAGGCTGGGTTCAGCTGCGCGAGCGGTACGTGGCGCGGCCGTCTACCGCGTCCTTGTTGAGGCGCTTGGACAGGTGCAGGCCCTCGAGCACCAGCTCGACGGCGCTGGCCACGGCGGCGGGGCTCTCGTCGCCGCCGGTGAGCTCGGCCACCGACTCCCGCAGCGCAGGGACGTCCTCGACCAGGCGGGCGAGGTCGGCCGAGGACACGTCCTCGCCGGTGTGGACGACGGCGCCGTCCTCGAACGACACCACCACGTCCCGCAGCTGACCCGGGTTGACGCGGCGCTTGAACACGGTGAGCACCGCTGACCGCAGCAGGTGCTCGGCGATCTGCTCGTCCCGTCCCTCGTCGAGGGTCTCGATCTCGACCTTGCCCATGGTCGACGCCGCCAGGGCGTCGAGGTCGCTCACGCGGGGGCTGACCTCGCGCTCGCCGTGGCGTAGGGCCCGGCGGGTGGCGTTGGCCACCAGCACCTCGCTGTTGGACACGGTGAGCCGGACCGACACGCCCGAGCGCTGGTTGATGTGGGCGCTGTCACGGGCCAGGTGGCTGAGCGTGGCCACGATCTCGGTCATGTACGGCGGCACCGCCACCCGCACGCCCTCGACGTCGAACGGCCGGGCCTCCTGGGCGGCGATGGCCACCTCGGTCTCGACGTCCAGCGGGTAATGGGTGCGGATTTGGCTGCCGAACCGGTCCTTCAGCGGGGTGATGATCCGGCCCCGGTTCGTGTAGTCCTCGGGATTGGCCGAAGCCACCAGCATGACGTCGAGCGGCAGGCGGATCTTGTAGCCCCGTACCTGCACGTCGCGCTCCTCCAGCACGTTGAGCAGGCCCACCTGGATCCGCTCGGCCAGGTCGGGCAGCTCGTTGATGGCGAAGATGCCCCGGTTGGTGCGGGGCACGAGGCCGTAGTGGATGGTCAGCTCGTCGGACAGGTAGCGCCCCTCGGCCACCTTGATGGGGTCGACCTCACCGATGAGATCGGCGACCGACGTGTCGGGCGTGGCGAGCTTCTCGCCGAAGCGCTGGTCGCGGTGGACCCACTCGACGGGCGTGGCGTCGCCGTGGTCCGCGACCAGGTCGCGGGCGTAGCGGGACACCGGACGCTCGGGATCGTCGTTGATCTCGCTGCCGGCGACGATCGGGATCCACTCGTCGAGCAGCTCGACCAGTGACCGGATCATGCGGGTCTTCGCCTGGCCCCGCTCCCCCAGGAAGATGATGTCGTGGCCCGCCAGCACGGCGTTCTCGAGCTGGGGAAGGACGGTCTCGTCGTAGCCGATCACCGACGGTATGAGCTGCTCACCGGCTGCGATGCGGCGCACGGCATTGCGGCGGATCTCGTCCTTGACCGGCATCGAGCGCCAGCCCGACGCTCGGAGCTCTCCCAAGGTGGAGGGACGGGGGGAGTCCGACCTCATCTCCCGCTCTTGCTGCTCCGCTGCGGGCCGCTCGGGCCTCGCTCGCTCTCTCGTTGTTTCCCCGTCACCCTCGACGGACGCTCGCTCATGGCCGCCAACCTACCGCCGGGCCGCTCCGGAGCGAGCCGCGGGGTCAGCGCAACGGCCGCATCGTGGACGCCAGATCGACCGCCTCGTCCCGATCGAGTGCCGACTCGAGGCGATAGGTGACGTCGCCGTCCGTCCAGACGAGCGTGTTGCCCGCCAGCCGGGCGCTGTCGTGGACGACGTCGCCCTCGGCGTCGGTGAGGACGACCTCATGCGGGTCGCCGGCGATCCAGTAGGCCGGGTCGTCCCCCACCCGCACCAGCTCGACGGTCGTGCCGCCTGTGGCCTGCTTCGACATGCCGCCGGCATCGGTCGTCCCCGGCATCGCCGTCAGCAATAGCCCGATGCCCGAGTCGCCGAGCTCCGGTCGCTCGGCGGACGGTGCCCATGCCAGGTTGACGCCCCCGGCGGGACGGCCGACGAAGGCCCGCGCCGGGTCACCGACGCTGCGCGGTGCCCGCAGCTGCCAGCCGGCGGCGTCCGCCCGCTCGACCGCCTGCGCCAGCGGGACCGGGGTCCCCAGGTCGTAGGTCCGGCCGGCAGCGGCGGGAACCTCGTCCGTGTAGGTCACGCTGACGCTCCCGATGCCCAGCCAGCGCCCGACGGCGCGCCGGGAGCTGGGGGCCACGAGCGTGCCCGCCAGCGCAACCAGTAGAACACCCGCGGCGGCCACCAACAGGCGTTTCGTTCGCGGGATTGGTCGCCGTGGCGCGCGATCCCGCGAAGAAAACGCCTGCAGTGGCCGGATCCGGCCGAGCGCGGCCGCGACCGGATCGCCCGGCGGGAAATCCAGCCGTTCGCCCAGCTCGTGGAGCGCGAGGACCAGGTCGTGGTGGGGCTCAGCCATCGCCGGTCCCGCCGATCTCGATGCGCTCGGGCAGCAGGTCGCGTAGCCGCGCCAGACCTCGCGCCGCCCGCGACTTCACGGTCCCCCGGGGCAGGCCAAGCACCGCCGCCGTCTCGGCCTCGTCGAGCCCCACGAGGTAGCGGCAGGCAACCACGTCCCGCTGCGGCGTGGGCAGCCTGGCCAGCGC
>JBKPHE010000109.1:0-15317 GCA_046744485.1 Actinomycetota bacterium
GGGGGTCACGCGCCCTGGTGACCAGGCCCGCGGCTTCCATGCGGTTGAGGTGGTGCGTCAACGTCGGTCCCTCGACCCCGACGTCCTCGGCGATCTCGCGCTGCGTGGCGTGCAGCCCACCCTTCAGCGACGCCAGGACGAGCCACGAGGCCAACGATCGGCCACCCTCGGCGAGGGCGGCGTCGAACGCGCGGCTCAGCGTCTTCGCCGTGCGGGTGACGCACAGCCCGATCGGCTCGGCGGCGGGCGGGCCCATGGACGAACGATAGAGATCGAATTATTAGATGTCAATGAAACTTGCTGCCGCGGTCGGCTCGCCCAGGTTCCCGGGCCCAGGCGCCGGCGATGTCAACTGGCGGGTGCGGTTTCCCAAAGGCCGACCAGGTTGCCCTCAGAGTCCTTGACGTAGGCGGTGAAGCCCATGTCCCCAACGGCCTGGCGTTCGGAGACGGTGGTGCCGCCCGCGTCGTTGACCGCCTTGAGCGCGTCCTCGAGGTTCGCCACGTCGATGACGATGTTGGGGGCGGTGAACGGCTCCTGGCGCTGCATCATCCCGCCGTTGATGAACCCCGCTTCGGTCGGGCCCTGATCGCCACTCGGCCCGGACGTGACCAGCGTGTAGCCCATCTCCGGCAGCGGCACGAGGGTCCACCCGAACGCCTTCTCGTAGAACGCCCGGGCGCGGTCGCCATCGTCGTAGGGAATCTCGAAGTGCACCACGCGACCTGACATGGAGTGCCCTCCCTCGGTTCGAGGCGCGACGTCCCTCGCGCCGTACTGCGAGCCAAGTCCCGGAGGCGCGGTGGTGTCAATGCCTGGTGCCGCGGCGGTCTGGGGGGCCGCGGTAGCGTCCTGTGCGGCCGGGTCACCGAGCGCGCGGACTCGCTTCCCGCTGGTGGGCTGGCCGATTCCCGACGGGAGCAACGATGCTGGCGCTTCAGTTGACTGCCTGGAAGTCGCGGCCCGAGCTTCGGGAGGTCCCGGATCCCGAGCCCGGGCCCGGCCAGGTCGTCGTTCGCATCGCCGCGGCGGGCGCCTGTCACTCGGACCTGCACCTGATGCACGATTTCGACGCCGGGGTGGTGCCCTATGCACTTCCCTTCACCCTCGGGCACGAGAACACGGGGATCATCGAGGCGGTGGGCGCCGGCGTCGAGCACTTGGGACCGGGTGAGCCCGTCGCCGTGTACGGGCCTTGGGGGTGCGGGCGGTGCCGCCGTTGCCATCAAGGTGCGGAGAACTATTGCGAGCGATCGGCCGAGCTCGAGGGCTCCGGGGGAGGCCTCGGCTTCGACGGGGGCATGGCTCCGCTCATGCTCGTCCCCCAAGCCCGGTGGCTCGTCCCACTCGGCGACCTCGACCCCGTCGAGGCGGCCCCGCTCACCGACGCTGGTCTCACCCCGTACCACGCCATCAGCCGCTCGTTGCACCTGCTACACGGAGGCTCGACCGCACTGGTGATCGGAGCCGGTGGCCTGGGACACCTGGCCATCCAGATCCTCAAGGCGACGTGTGCGGCCACGGTCGTCGCCGCCGACACGAAGCCAGATGCGCTCGAGCTGGCCTCGACGATAGGTGCCGATCACGTCGTCGCGTCCAACGACGCCACCGCACACGCCATCCGCGCCATCACCCGGAACCAGGGGGTGGACCTTGCCCTGGACTTCGTAGGCGTCGACTCGACCATCGCTCTCGCCGCCGGGGTCAGCCGGCCGCTGGGTCACGTGACGGTCGTTGGCATCGGCGGCGGCACGTTCGGCTTCGGCTTCTTCTCCCTGCCCTACGAGGTCTCGGTGGCCACGACGTACTGGGGCACACTTCCCGAGTTGAGCGAGGTGCTCGACCTGGCCCGTCGGGGCCTCGTCAAGGCCCACGTCCACCGCTTCGGGCTCGACGAAGCCGTCGACGCGTACGACGCCCTCAGGGCGGGCGAGTTGGAGGGACGCGCCGTCATCGTCCCCTAGAACCGGTGGCTCAGTCCTAAACGGGCTGTCCCGACTCGAGCCGTCGAACCCGGAGGCACTGATCGACGCCGAAGATGCGATGGGCCCGTTGGTCCTGGGGCGAGAAGTGGCGGCCTGCCGCCGCAATGGGAACGACCTCCGGCCGGTCGACGTCGTAGGTGTTCCCTTCGTCCACGATGGCGGCGGACCCGCTTGCGAGCACGTTCTTCAGCCAATCGGTCCTCGGGCCGTAGGGCAGCGCGATCACGAACCCGTCGTCGGTCGCCACGGCCCCGACAGGTGTCTCGTAGGCGCGGCCCGTCGTCCGGCCGACGTGTCGGATCACCGACGAAGAGGCACCCGGCGTTCCAGCCGACTTCAGCACGAGCGGTTTCATCGCTCGGCTGGTCCTGCGCACGGCATCGAGGACGACCGGTGACTTCGCCCGCATCCCGGCCACGAAGACGACCCCGGTCGCCACAAGCGCAAGCAGTACGCCGCCGATGAGCTTGGCGATCGTCCGTCGCATCGCCACCTCCTACTGGAACAGCAACGAGTAGTCGGCCCCTGCGCGAAGGTGGTGGCCGCCATCGATCGGCAGGCAGGCGCCGGTTATCCACGATGATTCGGGGCCGGCCAGGAAGCGCACCGCCTCGACCACATCGTTGACCGTTCCCACCCGGCCGAGCGGTGTGTTGGCGAGGTAGTGGTCGAGCAGCCTTCCCCCACCCGTTATCGGTGCCATCAGCTCGTCGTCGATGATGCCTGGTTGCAGGACGTTGACGCGGATGCCGTCGCAGCCGAACTCCTCGGCCGCGTATCGACACACTTCCTCGACGCCGGCCTTGGACGCGCCGTATGCCCACAGCCAGCGATGCGGGAAATGGCCGGCGCCCGATGACATCCCGATGATCGATCCACCTCGGCCCCGCATGGCGGGCGCCGCGTGCTTGATGCAGATGATCGTGCCGACGAGGTTGAGGTCGATCGTCGAGCGGACGTCGTCCAGGTCCGCGGCGTCGAACGGGCCGAGATGATGGGACCCCCCGGCGTTGGCGAACAGGATGTCGAGGCCACCCGTCGGTTGCGCCGCAAGCGTGACGGCCGCAGCCACCTGGTCCTCGATGGTGACGTCTGCAACGATCGACCGGATCGACCCGCCGTCGCCCACGTTCGGAGCGATCTCGGCCTCGGCCTTGGCGAGCTTCTCCTCCGTGCGACCGCAGATGACGACGTGGGCGCCGTCCGCCGCCAGGCGGGCCGCCGACGCCAGCCCGATACCGCTGCCGCCCCCCGTCACCAGCGCCGTGCGGCCGCGGATCGTCACCACGCCACCTTCATCGTCTCGTAGCCGCTGACGAAGTTCGCCGGGCGGTAGTCGGGCTCGTCACGGTCGAGCAGGTGGATGCCCGGTAGCCGGTCGAGCAGCCGCTCGAACAGCACCCGCAGCTCGAGGCGCGCCAGCGCGTTCCCGAGGCAGAAGTGCTTCCCGAACCCGAACGCCACGTGCTCGTTGGGGTTCCGCCCGATGTCGAACGTGAAGGGATCGGGGAACTGCTCCTCGTCGCGGTTGGCGGACGGGTACAGCAGCAGGACCTTCTGACCCTTGCGGATCAGCCGACCACGCAGCTCCACGTCGCACGTCGCGGTCCGCGCCATGTTCTTGATGGGCGAGACCCAGCGCAGCATCTCCTCGATCGCGCTTGGCAGCAGCGAACGATCCGCCAGCAGGGCGTCCCAGGGCCGCCGATCCTTCAGGAGCTGGTAGAGGCCGCCGGTGATCACGTGCCGTGTCGTCTCGTCTCCGCCGATGAGTATCAGCAGGGTTTCGTGCACGAGCGTCGCATCGTCGAAGCGCTCGCCGTCGACCTCGGCGTGCACCAGGATGCTCGTGAGGTCGTCGGCGGGGCGCGCCCGCCGGTCGGCGATGACATCAGCCATGTAGGTGGTGTAGCCCTCGAATGCCGCCATCATCGCTGCGAGCTTGTCGGGATCGTCCTGCCCGAGCCCCCGCATCAGGTCGTCGCTCCACTTCAGCAACGTCGCATGGTCGGCCTCCTCGAAGCCCAGCGCATCCCCGATCATCACCAGGGGTAGCCATGCGGCAACATCGGTGACGAAGTCGCACTGGCCACGGTCGATCACGCGATCCAGGAGCCGGTCGACGATCGAGCGCACCTTGCCTTCCTGGCTCCGGATCTGGAGTGGCGTGAAGCCCTTGCTCACGAGCTGGCGGCGCTGCCGGTGCACCGGGTCGTCCTGTTCGATCATCATGCCCGTCGGCCCGCTGTCGGGACGGATGCCTCCGACGCTCGACCACGCGTCCGGGCGCCGCGAGATGTCCCTCACGTCGTCGTACCTGGTGATGCCCCACACACCGGCGGGCTCGTTCCAGTGGACGGGATCGTGCTCACGCAGCCAGGCGAGCGCCGCATGGGGATCACCCGCCCAGAAGTCACCGCGCACGTAGTTCAGGTCGAGCTGGTCAGGTCCCACTGAGCGTTCTCACCACCTCGTCCGGCAGACACCGAATCCATCCCGACCCTCAAATTTGATCCCTGCGACCAGGCCGGCCGCGCGCGCCGCCGGCCCGCCGCCTGACGAGATGCTCACCGTCCGACCCGGGAGCAGGCTAGCCACATCGGCGTCACGCCCTCTCAGCGGGCGGCCCGCTGCGGGGGCGTCCGGCCGAACCAGCGGCACGGCGGCGCCGCCTGCTGCGTCGGTCGTTGCTCAGCAGCACCGACACACAGGGGGAGGGCTCGTCCGTCGTCCCCGATTCGACGGTTCCGCCGATGGGATGACGGATCAGCCCGAACAGGTGGTCGTCACGCCGACCGCTGGCGCGCCCGCCTGGTGGCCCGCTCGTTGGCCCGCGCGATGGCCGTGGCCAACTCGTCCTTGGTCATGCTTGACCGGCCACGGACCTGGAGGCGCCGGGCAAGGTCCATCAACTCGCGCTTGCTCCGCCCCTGGACGTCGACACCGCCGTAGGTCTTGCCCCGACCGACCCGGGCCCTGCGTCCTCCCCGTGCGGCCTGGGGATCGGATGGCCCCTTCGTGCGCTTGGGCTCCCAGTGGTCGCCGACCTTCTCGAAGCTGTGCTTGAGCGCCGCGAACGCGGTTCGGTGGGCGCGCTCTCCCTCGCCGTAGGTTTCTACCGCGCTGTCGTGAGCCTTGGACCAGGTCTCCTGCGCCTTGCGGGACGAGCGCCGAAGGGTCCTGGGCAATTCCTGTTCGGCCGGCATGGCACCTCCGTCGGTTCGGCGTGGCGACAGCTCGCGGGTTTGTCACGCGACGCCTACCCGCTGCCATGGCCGCCAGACACCCGTGAGCGCGGCCCAGCCTTCACCGGCTGTGGCAGGTGTCCGGAATGAGAGCCACGCCACGGGGTAGGCGAGCAGCGTGACGGCGATGCACGGCGACGGGATCGGGTTTGCGACTGCCCGACGGCCGCCCGCCCTGTGCGTCATAGGTGACGCCCTGCTCGACGTCGACTGGAACGGCGCCGTCGAGCGGGTGTGTCGAGATGCGCCGGCCCCCGTGCTCGATACCCCCACGGAGCGGGCCCGTCCGGGCGGCGCAGCCCTCGCCGCCGCGCTGGCCGCCGGGTCAGGCGCCCGGGTGACCCTGGTGACGGCTCTCAGCGACGATGCCGACGGACACCGGCTGGCCGACCTGCTGGAAGGTGCCGCAGTCCGAGTCGTCGACCTCGGTCTCGACGCACCCACCCCCGTGAAGCTCCGGTTGCGCGCCGGCGACCAGTCCATCGCACGCGTCGACAGGGGCTGTTCACCCGCCGTGCCGCCGGGCCGGTGGTCAGTGGCGGCCCACGCCGCAATCGCCGAAGCGGACGCCCTGCTCGTGTCCGACTACGGACGGGGAGTCGCGGCGCTGCCCGAAGTCGCCGCCGCCGTGAGCTCGTTCCCCGGCCCCACCGTGTGGGACCCGCACCACGACGGACCTCACCCGCCGATCGCTACGACGCTCGCGACGCCGAACCACGTCGAGGCCCATCGCCTCGCTGGCCACTCGGGGCCACCACCCGACCGTTTGCCGGACGTGATCGGCCTCGCTCGCGACGTGACCGCCCGACTGGGGTGCCGAACGGCGGTCACCGCCGGCTCACTCGGTGCCGTGGTGACCGACCCCCACTCGGCGCCCACAGTCGTGCCCACCACTCCCGTCCGCGGCGATGCTTGCGGGGCAGGCGACCGGTTTGCGGCCAGCGCCGTGCTCGGCCTCGCCAGGGGTGCTCCCGTGGTGGTCGCCGTCGAGCAAGCCGTGGCCGATGCGCGAGCCTTCGTCGCTCGTGGCAACGATGAGGGGGCTCGCGTCGCTGGCCCCGCGGCGGCGACCCTTACGGGGCATGACCCTGTCGTGCGCTTGCACCCCGGCGGCCCCGTGACCGCGGTGACCGACGCAGCAGCGACCACCGCCGCGGTACGAAGGGTCGGTGGCCTGGTGGTTGCCGCCGGCGGCTGCTTCGACGTGCTCCACACCGGCCACGTGCGGTTGCTCGAGGCGGCCGGGCAGTTGGGTGACCACCTCGTCGTGTGCCTGAACGGCGACGCGTCGGTCCGGCGGCTCAAGGGACCAGGGAGGCCGCTCAACGTCGCCGAGGACCGAGCGACCATTCTGTCCAGCCTCGCGTGCGTCGACACCGTGATCGTCTTCGACGAGGACACCCCGTCCCAGGTCCTCCGGGCACTGCGTCCCCACCTGTTCGTCAAGGGAGTCGACTACCACGGCGTCGACCTCGAGGAACGCGATGTGCTCGCAGCGTGGGGTGGCCAGGTAGTGCTGTTGCCGCTCGTCAGCGGACGATCGACGACCCAGCTGATCACGGCTGCCGCCGACGCGGCGATGTGACGGGTTCGGTGGGATATCGGCGCTCGACGTCTCGGCATGACCCAGGCCCTGCCGGTCATGGCACCGAAGGCGGCCTCGGCCGCACCGCGGCAAAGGCGGCGACGTGGCTGGCTCGAAGGTCTGATGTCCCCGGCGACTGAACCGGGGCAGAGGCGGTATTCCTCGGACGGTGCCGGGCAGAGGCGGTATTCCCCGGACGGTGCCGGGGTAGCTCCCCCACATGGCGGAGTTTCGGCTGGTCGACTGCGTGCTGTGCGACCGCGACGGCACGCTGGTCGTGGACGTGCCGTACAACGGCGACCCCGACCGTGTCGTGCCGCTTCCAGGGGTCGCGTCGGGTCTGGCCCGACTGCGCGCCGCCGGTGTCCGACTCGCCATCGTGTCCAACCAGAGCGGCGTGGCGCACGGTCTGCTGACACCTGCCCAGGTCGAAGCCGTCAACCGGCGGGTCGTCGAGCTGCTCGGCCCCTTCGCGGCCGTGCTGTGGTGTCCGCACGCGCCGGGCGACGGCTGCGCTTGCCGCAAGCCAGCACCGGGAATGGTCCACCGGGCGGCACGCGCCCTCGGCGTCTCCGTCCGTCGGTGCGCAGTCGTCGGTGACACCGGCGCAGATGTCGACGCCGCCCGTGCTGCCGGCGCGCGCGGGGTACTGGTACCGCGCGCCCGCACCCGCACCGCCGAGGTTGCGACGGCCGATCGGGTGGCTGCCAACTTCGGTGCCGCCGTCGACTCGCTGCTGGGCGTCGCCGCCGACGGCCCGACGAGCAACCGACAAGGACAGTCACCGTGACGGGCGCCGTGCTCGTGGCGCGGTTGGACCACTGCGGCGACGTGCTGCTGGCGGGGCCGGCGGTGCGGTCGGCAGCGGCGTCGGGGCGTCCAGTGCACCTGCTTTGCGGTCCCCGGGGCCGCGCAGCAGCCGACATGCTCCCGGACGTCACGTCGGTGATCGAGCAGCGGGTGCCATGGATCGAGCCCGATCCCATGCCCGTCCGAGAACGCGACTCTGCCGCCCTCGTCAATCAGGTGCGAAAGCTGGGCGTCAACGACGCCGCCGTCCTGGTCTCGTCGCACCAGAGCCCGCTGCCGCTGGCCCTGCTGCTGCGCTGGGCCGGAGTGACACAAATCGCCGCTGTCAGCCACGACCACGCCGGGGCGCTCCTCGACATTCGGGTGCCAGGCGATCCGGACGTGCACGAGGTCCGGCGTGGGCTGCTCATCACGGAGGCGCTGGGGTTCCCCGCGATCGCCGACGACCGATTGGCGGTCGACCTCGGCGACTGTCGGCTCGATGAAGACGCGCAGGCCCTGGTTGCTCATGCCCAGCCATTCGTGGTGGTGCATCCCGGTGCCAGCGCGGCGGCGCGCACCCTGTCTGCCGCCCAGTGGCGCGACGTCGTCGCCGCGGTCGCTGCCACCGATCGGCGGGTGATCGTCACGGGTGGGGAAGAAGAAGTGTGTCTAACCGCCTTCGTCTCCGGGGATCACCCCCTTGTGTCGGATCTCGGAGGACGGCTCAGTCTGCGCCAGCTCGGTTCTCTGCTCGCCCGGGCCGAGACCCTGATCACGGGTAACACGGGCCCGATGCACCTTGGCGCCGCGGTCGGGATCCCCATCGTCGCGGCGTTCCCGGCGACGGTGCCGGTTGGGCGGTGGCGGCCATGGCGCGTACCGCACGTCATCCTCGGAGACCAGGACGTCCCGTGCGCCGGATGCCGCAGCCGCACGTGCCCGTTGGAGGAGCAGGCATGTGTCAGCTCCATCGACGGCGAGGCGGTTGTGCGGGCGCTCGACGCGCTGGGCACGCGCCGCGCCGTGGGGTCCGTGCCATGACGGGCCTGCGCGTGGAGCTGGTGTCGGAGCACGCCAGTCCGTTGGTCACGGTGGGGCCCACCGACGCCGGGGGCCAAAACGTGCACGTCGCCGCCCTGGCCACGCAGCTCGCCGCATTGGGTTGCACCGTCACCGTCGTGACGCGGGCCGACGCGCCA
Organism: Actinomycetota bacterium; assembly: GCA_046744485.1. Lineage (GTDB taxonomy): Bacteria > Actinomycetota > Acidimicrobiia > Acidimicrobiales > VFJN01 > DASQUK01. Next base: position 8,807 of record JBKPHE010000109.1, read on the forward strand.
TCGCTGCCACGGCACGTGACGATGGCACCGGGCGTCCAGGTCGAACACTTGACGACGGGTCCTCGGCGTCCGGTCCCCAAGGACGAATTGTGGGACCACATGCCCGAGTTCGCCCGCCAGCTTCGCCGCCGCTGGCAGTCGGAGCGGCCGGACATCGTGCACGCCCACTTCTGGATGTCGGGGTGGGCCGCAGAGCGCGCCCGGCGCGGCATGGCCGATCCGCCGCCGCTGGTGCAGACCTTCCACGCCCTGGGAGCGGTCAAGAGTCGGCACCAAGGTCGAGCCGATACGAGCCCGGCCGAGCGGTGCAGCATCGAGGCCGAGCTGACGCGAAGTGTCGATCACGTGGTGGCCACCTGCATGGACGAGGTCAGGGAGCTGACGGCCCTGGGCGGTCAGCCCGATCGCATCACGGTGATACCTTGCGGCGTCGACCCGCTGGCCTTCCAGCCGAGCGGCCCGGCTGCACCGCCTCGCCACGGCGGCTACCGCATCGTGGTGGTGAGCCGGCTCGTGCCCCGCAAGGGCATCGATGACGTGGTCGCGGCCCTGCCGTCGCTACCCGGCACCGAGTTGCTGGTCGCCGGCGGTCCACCCGCCCATGCCCTCGCCCACGACCGGGAGGCGCGGCGGCTGGCGACGCTCGCGCGCCGCCTCGGTGTCCACGACCGGGTGCGGCTCCTGGGTGCGGTCGCCCGGCACGAGGTGCCCGCCCTGCTGCGATCCGCCGACCTGGTGGCGTGCGTTCCCTGGTACGAGCCATTCGGCATCGTGCCCCTCGAAGCAATGGCATGCGGGATCCCCGTGGTCGGCAGCGCCGTCGGCGGACTGCTCGACACCGTCCAGCACGGGCGCACCGGCCTGCTGGTACCACCCCACGACCCGCGGGCCGTCGCCGCCGCCGCCGCCCGGCTGCTTCGGAACCCGTCCCTCTGCGCGCACATGGGCGCCGAAGCGGCCGCGCGGGTGCGCCAGGAGTACACGTGGCCGCAGGTGGCCCGCTCCACCCTCGATGTCTACGCGCGGTTCGTGGGCGCCGGGGGGGTCGTCCCGTCCGCGGGTCGCGGTTGGGCGGTGCCAGCGTGATGTTGGCGACCCCCCGACGGCTGCGTTCGCTCGGCGAGCACCTGGCCGCGTCGACAGAGGGACTCGCGTCGCTGGCCGGCGAGCTCGGCCGACTCGAGCGGTGGGGCGCGCTGCTGCGCATCCGGCTCGAGCAGGGCGGCCGGTTGCTGGTCGCGGGCAACGGGGGCAGCGCCGCGCTGGCCCACCACCTGGCCGGCGAGCTAGTCGGGCGCTACGACCGCGAGCGGCCTCCCTTCAGCGCGTTCGCGCTCTGCGCCGAGACGGCCGGACTGACCGCCATCGGCAACGACTACGGCTACGACGAGGTGTTCTCTCGCCAGGTCGACGGCCACGGGCGGTCTGGCGACGTGCTGATCGCCCTGTCGACCTCGGGCCGCAGCCCCAACCTCTTGCGCGCCGCCAGCACCGCTCGCGCCCGCCGGCTGACCACCTGGGCAATGACCGGCCCGGGGCCCAATCCGCTCGGCGACTCGGTCGACGACGTGCTGGCGATCCCGTGCCCGGATACCCCGTGCGTCCAGGACGTGCAGCAGGTGGCCGTCCATCTCCTGTGCCTGGCGTTCGAGCAGGCCGGTGAACAGAGGCACGCCCGGGACGGCGGGCACGCTTGATGGCGACGGTCCTCGGCATCAATGCCGTCTTCCACGACCCGGCCGCCGCCCTGGTCGTCGACGGCGAGACGGTCGCAGCCGCTGAGGAGGAGCGGTTCAGCCGGCGCAAGCACGGCAAGGAGCCGGTGCCGTTCTCGGCGTGGGAGCTGCCGGCGGATGCGATGCGTTGGTGCCTCGACCACGCCGGGCTGGAGCCGGGCGACGTCGACGTCGTCGCCTACTCCTACGACCCCGACCTCGCGTCGGCCTCGGGACGGGACATCACCGACGACGACTGGGAGGGCCTGCGAACCCTGTACGTCCGCCGGGTGCCCGGCTTCCTGGCCACCGCGCTGCCCGGGCTCCGCACCGAGCGTCTTGAATACGTGGCGCACCACGTGGCCCACGCGGCATCGGCCTGCGTTGCCGCCCCCGTTGACAGCGCCGCGGTCCTCGTGCTCGACGGCAGGGGTGAGATGGCGTCCCACCTCGGCGGCCGGTGGCGCGACGGGACTCTCGACGTGCTCGCCGGGCAGAGGCTCCCCCATTCACTCGGCCTGTTCTACGAGGAGGTCACCGCCCACCTGGGCTTCCGCCGTTCGTCGGACGAGTACAAAGTGATGGCGCTTGCCAGCTACGGCGACCCGGAGCGGTTCGGCCCGGCCTTTCGCGAGCACGTGGCCGCAACCGGTGACGGCGGCTTCGCCGTGCGGCCGATGGACCTGGCAGCACTGGCTCCCGCCCGCCGCCCGGGCGAGGGATGGATCGGCATCCACGCCGATCTGGCGGCCGCCGTGCAGGTTCGCCTCGAGGAGGTCGTCCTCGATCTCGCCCGCTGGTTGCATCAGCGCACGGGCGAGCGCACGATCACGCTGGCGGGCGGTGTGGCGCTCAACTGCGTGGCCAACGGTCGCTTGGCCGCCGAGGGCCCGTTCGAGCACGTGTGGGTTCAGCCCGCGGCCGGCGATGCCGGCACCGCGCTCGGCGCCGCGCTCGCCGCCGCCACCCGCCGGGGGCAGACATGCACACCGCTCAGCACTGCCGCGCTCGGCCGCGGCTGGTCAGACGGCGAGATCGAGACGATCCTCAAGGCCGCCGACCAACCCTACGAACGGCCCACCGACCTGGCCAGCACCGTGGCTGCGGCATTGGCTGGTGGGGCCGTGGTCGGGTGGTTCCAGGGACGCAGCGAATACGGGCCACGCGCACTCGGCCACCGCAGCCTGCTGTGCGATCCCCGCCAGCTCGAGAACCTGAGCCGGATGAACGCGATCAAAGGCCGCGAAGAGTTCCGGCCCGTCGCCCCCATGGTGCTGGCAGAGCGGGCCGCCGAGATCTTCGATGGCGTCCAGCCCAGCCCATACATGCTCTTCGTGCACCGCGTGCGGCCCGAGTGGACCGACCGCATCCCCGCCGTCGTCCACGTCGACGGCACCGCCCGCATCCAGACGGTTGACGCCGCCGACGAGCCACTGGTCGCCGCCATGCTTCGGGCGTTCGAGCGGCGCAGCGGTGTACCAGTCGTCGTCAATACCAGCTTCAACACCGCGGGCCGTCCCATGGTCGACACGCCTCAGCAGGCGCTCGAGTGCTTCGGCTCGGGACCGATCGACCTGCTGGCGCTGGGCCCCTTCATCGTGAGGCGGGCCCGTGGCTGATCCGCCCCCTAGCTTGCCCTCCGCCGGCGCGCTGCCAGCGTTCGACGTGGTCGTGCCCACCGTGGAACGACCCTCGCTGACCGGGCTGCTCCGGTTTCTCTCTCGCACGCTCCCCGCGGCAAGCACTGTGTTCGTGGTCGACGACCGCCCGCCGGGCGCTCCCCCGCTGGCGACGGGCGTGGACGACGACCGTCTGCGTGTCGTCGGCTCCGATGGGCGAGGCCCGGCGGCCGCCCGCAACGCCGGATGGCGTGCGTCGAGCGCACCGTGGATCGCCTTCATCGACGACGACGTCGACCCCACGCGGCAGTGGGTACAGCACCTGATCGACGACCTGGCGACGGCACCAGCGGACGTCGCCGCCGTCCAGGGCCGCATCGAGGTGCCGCTGCCGGCCGGGCGGCGGCCCAGCGACTGGGAGCGCAACGTCGCCGGCCTCGACGGCGCTGCGTGGGTCACCGCAGACATGGCCGTTCGGCGGGCTGCGCTCGAGGGCGTCGGCGGGTTCGACGAGCGTTTCCCCCGCGCCTATCGAGAGGACACCGACCTGGCCCTGCGCTTGCTCGACGCCGGGTGGCGTCTGAAGCTCGGCGAGCGTCGCGTGCGGCATCCCGTGCGCTCGGCGCCGTGGTGGATCAGTGTGCGGCTCCAGCGTGGCAACAGCGACGACGTGCTGCTCGAACGACTGCACGGCCGCGGCTGGCGCCGCCGGCTCGGCCTCGCGCCCGGTGCCCTGTCGTCATACCCGGCGACGACGGTGCTCGGCACCGTCGCCCTCGCCGCGCTTGCCGCCGGCCACCGCCGCATCGCCGTCCTCGCCGCCGCGGCGTGGGCAGCCCGTACGGCTCGGTTCGCCTCGCAGCGCGCCGCCCCCGGCCCCCAGAGCGCCGCCGAGCTGGTGTCGGTCGTCGCCACCAGCGTCGCCATACCGCCCGTGGCCTGCTACCACCGGCTTCGAGGCAGCCTCCGGTGGGGCCGTCGCCCCCCACACCCCGGTGCCGGCGGAGGCCGAGTCCGTATGAGGCATACCGCGCGTGGCGCCATCGCGCTCACGACGCAGCGCATCGTCCTCGCGACGCCCGTGCACATGCCATCTCGGGTCATGCCGGACGCGTCAGGCGAGCCAGTCGCATGAGGCCGCTCCGCATCCTGACCTGGCACGTCCATGGCAACTACCTCTGGTACCTCTCGCACGTGCCGCACGAGATCGTCCTGCCGGTGCGCCCGGGTCGTCCGCACGGCTACGGAGGCCGGGACGGTGCGTTCGCCTGGCCCGACACGGTGACCGAGGTGCCGGCCGACCGGATCGCCGACGTGGGAGTGGACGTCGTGGTGTACCAGGCGCACGAGCACTGGCTGATCGACCGTCACGAGGTGTTGTCGGCCGCGCAGCGCGCCGTTCCCCAGCTGATCGTCGAGCACGATCCACCGCGGCAGTCGCCCACCGATGCGCGCCACCCGGTCGACGACCCCGGGGCGCTGATTGTCCACGTCACTGCATTCAACCAACTCATGTGGGACTGCGGCGCCACGCCGACAGTGGTCATCGAGCACGGCGTCGCGGTGCCCGACGATGCCAGCTACACCGGTCACCTCGACCGGGGCATCTCGGTCGTCAACAACCTCGCGGCGCGCGGACGCCGGCTGGGCGCCGACGTGTTCGCCCGAGCCCGCGACCAGGTGCCGCTCGACCTCGTCGGCATGGCGTCCGAGCAGTTCGGCGGGCTCGGTGAGGTGCCACCGCCCGACCTGGCCCAGTTCCTGACCGCGTACCGCTTCTACTTCCATCCTGTGCGTTACACGAGCCTGGGTCTTTCGCTGTGCGAGGCCATGAGCGTTGGCCTCCCGGTCGTGGCCCTGGCCACGACCGAGCTGCCGATGATCATCGACAACGGGGTCAACGGGTTCGTCGACACGGCCCCGGAGCGCCTTGTCGACGTCATGCGCACGCTGCTCGGGGAACCCGAACTGGCGCGCGCCGTCGGTGAGGCTGGGCGGGCGACCGCCCGCGAGCGCTTTGCGATCGACCGCTTCGTCCGGGACTGGGATGCGCTCCTCCGCACCGTCTGCGGGCCGGTGGACGCCACCGCCCCGGGCGCCGGTGAGACTTCGGTACTCAGCGGCGCCCGACCCGGGTAGACGCCCTACATGAGCGCCGAGGGCTGGTTGCCGGCCGACACCGCCGACCAGGAGCTCCACGATCTGCCCGTCATCGTGACCGGTGGGTCGTCCGGGCTGGGAGCGGCCGTCGCGTGCCGCCTCGTGGCGGCCGGCGCGGCCGTAACGGTGCTCGACCGCCAGCCGGCCGCAGCGGGTTTGCCGAGCCGGCAGGTCGACCTGGCCGACGGCCGAGCGACCGAGGAGGCCGTGCGCGGCGTCGCCGAGGGGCCCGGCCGGTTGTGGGGGGTCGTGACCTGCGCCGGTGTCGATGTACCCGGCCGGCTCGAGAAGGTGAGCTCGGAGGAGTGGGAACGTGTCGTCGCCGTGAATCTGCTCGGCACTGCGGCGGTGGTGAGGGCAGCCGTCCCCTACCTCCGCGCCGCGCGCGGACGCATCGTCACCGTGGCATCGACGCTGGGACACCGCGCCGTCTCGGACGCCACCGCCTATTGCGCCAGCAAGTTCGGGGTTGTTGGGTTCACTCGGGCGCTCACGGCCGAACTGCGCGGCGAGGTAGGCGTCACCATGCTGACGCCGGGGGGTATGCGGACAGCGTTCTTCGACGATCGCGCCGAGCGCTACAAGCCGCCGCCCGAGCTCGAGCTGTGCGAACCGCGCGACGTTGCCGACGCCGTCACCTTCGCGCTCACTCGTCCACCCGGGTGCGAGGTTCGCGAGCTGGTCGTCACACCAGCCGACGAGTCCTCATGGCCGTGAGGCCGCCCACGGGTCCGGCCGGGCGGGGTCCTGGGTGAGCCGGATACCGGCGCGGAGTCTGCACCACGGAGGTCACACGATCGACCGTATTACGGAGCCATCGGGGACCGCACCCGTGCGGCCCGTCCGACCCCCGAATCGGTGTCCGACACGTCGCCATCCGGATGGCGACGCCCTGTCCGCATTGATCGGTTCACAGGAGGCGTCTATCGCGCTCGTCGGCAGCGTCGTAGCGCTTGGCCTTGAAGTCGACGAGGCCCATGAAGGCGTGTGCCGTGCGATGCGCGGGCTGCGTCTTCA
>JBKPHE010000163.1:0-29654 GCA_046744485.1 Actinomycetota bacterium
GCGACCGACAGCCCGGTCGCCACCACGATCTTCGAGCCGATCCGCTCGACCACCTTGGCGCTGAGCGGGGAGATGACCATCATCACGGCCGCCATCGGCAGCAACCGGATGCCCGCCTCGAGCGGCGTGTAGCCCAGGATCGACTGCAAGAACTGCGTCAGCAGGAACAGCGAGCCGAACATGGCGAAGAACGTGAGCATGATCGCCGCGGATGCGGCGCTGAACCTGGGGTTGCGGAAGAAGCTCATGTCGAGCATGGGGAAGCGGGCCCGCCTCTCCCACACGACGAAGACGCCGAGGAGCACCGCCGCCAGCGCGAAGGCGCCGAGGATCTCGGGATCGGTCCAGCCGCCCGGACCCTCGATGATCGCCCACACCAGCACCACCAACCCGGCGATCGACAGGAGGGCGCCGGGCACGTCGACGGGCGGCGCGGCAGGGTCCCGGGACGTGGGCACGAAGAGCTGCCCGAGGATCAGCGCGACCACCACGACCGGCACGTTCACCAGGAAGACCGACCCCCACCAGAAGTGCTCGAGGAGCCAACCACCGGTGACCGGGCCAATGGCGACCGCGGCGCCGGCGGTCGCCGCCCAGATGGCGATGGCCTGGGCCCGTTCCTTCCGAGCGGTGAACACGTTGGTGATGATCGACAACGTGGCGGGCATGATCATCGCCCCGCCGACCCCCATGAGCGCGCGGGTGGCGATGAGCTGATTGGCGTCGTTGGCGAACGACGAGAGGATCGACCCGGCGCCCATGACCGCCAGCCCGATGGCGAGGGCTCCCCGGCGGCCGAAGCGGTCGCCGAGCGACCCCATGGTCAAGAGCAGGCCTGCGAAGACCAGGATGTACGCGTCGACGACCCACTGGAGCTGGGTGGTGCTGGCGTCGAGGTCCCGCTGCAACGTGGGCAGGGCGACGTTCACGATCGTGTTGTCCATCACGATCAGCAGCAGGCTCAGGCACATCACGCCGAGCACGATCCAGCGGCGGGTGTCGGCCTGTTCCTCGGCGGAGCCGGTTCGCGTGAGCATGAAGCCTCCGGGCGATGTCGGGACTGGCGGGTCCGCCGCATCCCCAGACTGCGACCCCCGATTGCGAGACGCAACAGTTTCGGAACGATGAGGCTCCGTGAACTTGGTCACGAACGGAGCCGGTCAGGCGGCGATGCCACCGCCGATCACCTCGTCGCCCTCGTACAGCACGACCGACTGGCCCCGGGCCACCCGGCGCTCGCGGCGCTCGAACCACACCAGGGCGCGGTCGTCGCCGAGGGGCTCGACGCGGGCGGGCCGGGGCGGACCATGGGCGCTGCACTGGGCGGTGAGCGGCGAGCCCGGGGCGGCAAGTGGGGGGTCGGCGGACCACACCACCCGCTCGAGGGTCACCTGCTCGCACAGCAGGTCACGCTCCGGTCCGACGCGCACCGTGGCCGCGGGAACGTCGACGTCGACGACATAGCGGGGCGCTCCCCCGCTCGGCAGGCCGAGGCCGCGCCGCTGGCCCACGGTGACGAGCTCGACGGCGGCGACCGAGCCGAGATTGCGCCCGGCCTCGTCCACGACCCGACCCGGATGCAGTTCGATGCGCCCGCCCAGGAACCCCCGGCGGCCGCGGCTGGACGTGATGAAGCACACGTCCTGGCTGTCGGGCTTGCGGGCCGTCCGCAGCCCGAGCGCCTCCGCCTCGGCGCGGACCTCGGCCTTGGTCATCTCCCCCACGGGCAGCAGGGTGCGCGACAGCTCGGCCTGGCCGAGCACGTAGAGGACGTAGCTCTGGTCCTTGGCCGCGTCGGCGCCGCGTGCCAGGCGGCGCGTCCCGTCGGCGCGGGTGACGATGCGGGCATGGTGGCCGGTGGCCACCGTGTCGAACCCGACGTCGTGGGCGCGGCGCAGCAGCCGGTCGAACTTCAGGTGCCGGTTGCACTCGATGCACGGGTTGGGCGTGACGCCGCGCCGGTGGGCGTCGACGTACGGGTCGACGACGTGGCGGTCGAAGTCGCCCGAGAAGGTCCACGTGTGGTGGGCGATGCCGAGCTGCTGGGCGACGCGACGGGCGTCGTCGACGTCGCTCACCGAGCAGCAGCCCGTGTCTGACTCGCCGCCCCACAGCTTCATGGTCACGCCCACGACCTCGTGCCCGGCGGCGATGAGCCGGGCGGCAGCCACCGAGGAGTCGACTCCCCCCGACATCGCGACGAGCACCCTCATGGCCGCCCCGCCGGCTCCGGGCGGCGATCCCGGGCGCCCCGGAGGTGGGCCACCGCGGTGGGGATCACCCGCAGGGCGTGGTCGACGTCCGCGTCGGTCGACGTCCACCCCAAAGACAGGCGCAGGGCGCCGGCACTCAGCTCGGGCCCGATGCCGATGGCCGCGAGCACGTGCGACGCCTGATGTGCGCCGCTGGCGCAGGCCGAGGCGGCCGACGCACACACCCCCGCTTCGTCGAGGAGGAACAGGAGAGCCTCGCTCTCGATGCCGGGGATGCACAGGTGGAGGGTGCCGGGGAGCCGAGGCGTGCCCTCGACACCCCCGGACCTGACGGCACCGGGGATGGCAGCGAGAAGGCCGGCGCCCAGGCGGTCCCGCAGGGCGCCCACCCGCGCCGCGGCGGTGACCCGCTCGCCCGCCGCCGCTTGCAGCGCGGCCGCCATGCCGACGATCCCGGCGACGTTGTGGGTGCCGCTGCGCAGCTCGCGCTCCTGTCCGCCGCCCAGCAGCAACGGTCGGAGCGGCGTGCCGGGCCGGGCGACCAGCGCCCCGACGCCCTGCGGGCCACCCGCCTTGTGCGAACTGACGGCAATCAGGTCGGCACCGGCCACGACCGTCGGCAGGTCGAGCCAGCCGGCCGCCTGGACGGCGTCGGTGTGGAGGACGGCCCGGGGGGCGCGGCGGCGCACGACCTCGGCGGCCTCCGCCACCGGCTGGACCACACCGATCTCGTTGTTGGCTGACATCACGGCCAGCAGCGTCACGTCGGGCGTGAGCGCGGCGCCGAGCGCATCCAGGTCGAGCACGCCCCGGGTGTCGACCGCCACCGTCGTGCCGCCGACGAAGCGAACGGGGTTGCGCACCGCGTCGTGCTCGATCGCGCTGCACAGCACCGGTCCCGGCCGCGCGGCGTGGACGCCGCGCACGGCCATGTTGTCGGCCTCGGTGCCGCCGCTGGTGAACACGACATCGCCGGGGCCGCAGCCGACGACGTCGGCGACAACGTCGCGGGCCTCGTCCACCGCCTGGCGGGCGGCCCGGGCCACCCCGTGATCGCCCGAGGGGTTGCCGAACCGTTCCCCGAGCCAGGGCAGCATGGCGTCGCGCGCCGCGGGACGGAGCGGCGTGGTGGCGGCGTGGTCGAGGTAGGCGAGGCGGTCGCGCCGGTCGGGCGGCTCGGGCACCGGACCAGTCTCGCAGCCCGCCGCCCGGTACCCCACCAGCGGAGGTCGCGGTACGCCATGATTCCCCTCGGAAGACTCCGATGGACGGCTACCGACCCAGCACGTACGGCGACCGCTTCGCCGACGTGTACGACGACTGGTATGGCGACGTGTCCGATGCCGGCGCCACCGTCGAGCGGGTGGCGGCGCTCGCCGCCGCCGCCGGCTCGGGCCGTGTGCTCGAGCTCGGTGGTGGCAGCGGGCGCCTGGCGGTGCCGCTGGCGGCGCGGGGGATCGACACGTGGACGGTCGACGCCTCGCTCGCCATGCTGCGGCGGCTGCGCGACAAGCCGGGCGGCGAGCGCGTCCACACCGTCGTGGGGGACATGGCCGCGCTGCCACTGTCGAGCCGAGCCCGGTTCGGCGTCGTGCTGTGCGCGTTCAACACCCTGTTCAACCTCACGACGATCGAGGCCCAGCGGCGCTGTGTGGCGGGCGCCGCCGCCCGCCTCGTCCCGGGGGGCGGGCGCCTGGTGGTCGAGTCGTTCGTCGCGTCGCCCCACGAGGAGGGCGATGCCGCGGTCGGCGCCGTCGAGCCCCGGCACATCGGCCTCGACGAGGTGGTGCTGACCGTCAGCCGGCTCGATCCGGCCAGCCACACCATCACGGGCCAGCACGTGCAGATCACCGAGGCCGGCATCCGCCTGCGCCCCTGGATGTTGCGCTACCAGTCACCCGAGGAGCTGGACACGATGGCGGGCGAGGCGGGGTTGCTGCTCGTCGACCGCCACGCCGGGTGGCGCGCCGAGCCGTTCACGGCCGACTCCGCGGTGCACGTCTCCACGTACGCGCTGACGCCTCGCGGTTAGCGGTACGTTGACACGGTGCATCTCGCCGAGCGCACCACGACAGCCTGCATCTCGCCCTCACGCCGTTGACAGTGAGCGAGCAGAGCGAGCGAACCAGAAACACAGTGTCCCACTCGCCGCGGAGCGGCGACCGACCCAATGGTGCTGCCCGAAGGGCGCGCCAATGAGTCAGCTCCGCCTCAATCCCCTCACGGGGCGTTGGGTCGTGATCGCCGTCGACCGGGCCGCGCGCCCCGGCGACCTGATCTCGCCCCACCTCCCGGTCGAAGCCGATCCCGACCGGCCCTGCCCCTTCTGCCCCGGCAACGAGGAGGCCACCCCCCCGGCGCTGGAGACCTACGGCAAGCAGGGCCAATGGGTGGTCCGGATCGTCCCCAACCGCTACCCGGCCTTCGACGGCGACGAGCCGCTGCAGGTGCACAACCTGGGCCCGGTGTTCACGCAGGCGGACGGCAGCGGCATCCACGAGATCCTGGTGTTCTCGCCCGAACACAGCGCCGGCTGGGCCGATCTCGACGACGCGCAGGCGGCGGTGACCCTGGCCGCCATCCGCGACCGTCTGGAGGACCACGCGCAGCGGTCCTCGATCCGCTACACGCAGGTGATCGTGAACCACGGCCGCGAGGCCGGCGCCAGCCTCGTGCATCCCCACCGCCAGCTGCTCGGCATTCCCTTCGTGCCCGGGGAGATCGCCGAGGAGGAGGCCGGATTCCGCAGGTTCGAGGGATCGTGCCTGCTGTGCACCACCCTGGAGGCCGAGGAGGCCGCCGACCACCGGATCGTCCACGCCGACGAGCGCGTGATCGTGGTGTGTCCGTTCTGGTCGGGCACGCCCTACGAGATGCTGGTGCTGCCCCGCCACCACGACGTCCACCTGACGGACGCGGCGCCGGCCGACGTCGCCGCCACAGGTCGGGCGCTGCGCACGGCCCTGGCGCGCCTGCGGGGATGCCTCGGAGACGTGGCCTACAACGTGGTGTTCCACACCGCCCCGCACCGCCACCTGGGCCCGTTCCACTGGCACGTCCACGTGGTGCCCCGGGTGACGAGCGTGGCGGGATTCGAGCAGGGCACGGGTGTGATGATCGACATCGTCGCCCCCGAGCTCGCCGCCAGGCACCTCAGCGTCGTCGGCTGAGACGCGTTTCCTACGCGAGATTGGCTGTCAGGACGACCACTTCCGCGGGGAAGACGCGTCGGCTCTCGTCGCCAGGTCGTAGACCCGACGGCGAGGCACGTCGAGCCGAGCCGCCACGACGCGGGCGGCGTCGCGAGCCGTGGCCCCGGCCGCCAGCTCGTCCCGGAGCGCGTCGACCAACGCGCCGTCGTCCGGCGGCTCGGCGGCCGGCGCGCCTTCGAGCACCAGCACGATCTCGCCCCGGGGGGCGGCTGCACGCGCCCACACCACCGCGTCGCCCAGCGAGCCCCGCCACACCTCCTCGTGCAGCTTGGTGAGCTCGCGGGCTACGGCCACCCGGCGGTCGGCGCCGCACGCGTCGGCAAGGTCGGCGACCGTGCGGGCCAGCCGGTGCGGCGCCTCGTACAGCACCACCGTTCGGGGCTCGGCCGTGACCGCCGCCAGCCGTTCCGCCCGCCCCGAGCCCTTGCGGGGCAGGAAACCCTCGAACACGAAGCGGCCCGCGGGCAGGCCGCTGGTCACCAGCGCGGCCAACGCGGCCGACGGTCCAGGGACCACCTCGACGGGGTAGCCGGCGGCGACGGCGGCGCGTACCAAGCGCTCGCCGGGGTCCGAGATGCCGGGCATGCCAGCGTCCGACACGACCGCCACGCGCTCGCCGCGGCTCAGCCGGGCGACCACCCCCGGAACCTCCCGGGCCTCGGTGTGCTCGTTCACCACCACCAGGGGCGGACGCTCAACCCCGGCGTGCTGGAGGAGCCGCCCGGTCCGGCGGGTGTCCTCGCAACAAATGGCATCGGCCGAGCGCAGGGCTTCGACCGCCCGCGGTGCGAGGTCGCCCAGGTTCCCGATGGGCGTGCCCACCAGCACGAGCACGCCCTCGGTCCGATCCCCGTTCCTCACCCCTTGACCTCGAGCTCGTCGCCCGGACGCAGCTGCCAGCGGTCGAACGATCCCGCCTCCGCCTCGATCACGGCCCGCGAGCGCCACACGACCCGCGAGACGCGATGGCGCGGCATCCGCACGATCCGGAGGACGCGCAGGTCGGCGTCGCAGAACGCCACGTCGATCGGGAATCGCATGCCCAGCGTGTGCACAGAGCGGGCGGGACGTAACAGCAGAGCACCGTCGACGCTGTCCCGCCCGAGCAGGCCTCGCCGGCGTTCCTGGCGCGACTCCGCCAGCTCGAGGCTCGCCAGGACCTCGCCATCTCGAAGCAACCATGCCACGCAATCATCATGCCGCCCCGCGGCGCTGCTGCCCCACCCGGGGGCCGCTAGACGTTGAAGCGGATCTCGAGCACGTCGCCGTCGGCGACCTCGTAGTCCTTGCCCTCGACCCGGAGCTTTCCGACCTCGCGGGCCTTCGACCACGAGCCGATGTCCACCAGCTCGTCCCAGTGGATCACCTCGGCCCGGATGAAGCCCTTCTCGAAGTCGGTGTGGATGACACCGGCGCACTGCGGCGCCTTCCAGCCGGCCCGGAAGGTCCAGGCCCGGCTCTCCTTCTCGCCGGTGGTGAAGAAGGTGCGCAGGCCGAGCAGGTGGTAGGCGGCGTGGACGAACCGCGGCAGTGCGCCCTCCCCCAGCCCGAGGGCCTCGAGCACCTCGCCGCGCTCGTCGAGATCGAGCTGCGCCGCCTCGGCCTCGAGCTGCACGCACATCCCCAGGACCTCCGCCCTGCCCGCCAGCTCGGCGTCGACGGGCGCGAGCACGGCGGCGACGTCGCCGAGTTGGTCCTCGCCCAGGTTCACCACCGCCAGCACCGGACGGTTGGTGAGCAGGAAGTAGGGCCGGAGGAGCGTCCGCTGCGCGGCGTCGAGGCCGCTGCGGTAGAGAGGCGTGCCCGCGGCCAGTGCCGCCTCGGCGGCGTCGAGCGCGGCGACCTCGTCGGCCAGCGCCCGGTCGGCCCTGGCCGCCTTGCGGCGCTTGGCGATCTGGTTCTCCCCAGCCTCGAGGTCGGCCAGCGTGAGCTCGAGCTCGAGGACGCGGAGGTGCTCGAGCGGATCGTCGGGTCCCGGTACCTCGGCGTCGACGAACGCCCGCAGGACGTAGACGACGGCGTCGACCTCGCGGATGTTGGCGAGGAAGCGGTTGCCGAGCCCCTCGCCGTTGCTGGCCCCTTCGACCAACCCGCCGATGTCGACGAACTGCACCCGGGCAGCAACGACGTTGCGGCTGGCCGACATGGTTGCGAGGGCGTCCAGGCGACGGTCGAGCACCTTGGTCACGCCGACGTTGGGGTCGCGCGTGGCAAAGGCGTAGGGCGCGGCCAGGGCACCGCCCCCGACGAGGGCGTTGTAGAGCGACGACTTGCCGGCGTTGGGGAGGCCAACGAACCCGAACCGTTCCATCGATTGCGAGGGTACTTGCGACGGTAGCTTGCACCCATGGTGCGGGAGATCGTGGTCCGGGGAACGGGTGAGGTGCGCGCCCTGCCGGACCAGGCGAGCCTGCGGGTCGAGGTCACGGCCGACCACAAGACCCAGCAGGACGCCCATGACGCCCGCACCAAGCTGGCCGCCGGCGTGGACGAGGTGCTGAGCCAGCACGCCGACGTCATCGCCCGCACCACGATCGCGTCGCTCCTGGTGCAGCCGCGTACCCGCTGGCACCGCGGCGAGGACATCCGCACCGGTTGGCGGCCGAGCCGGACGTCGTTCGTCGACGTCGTGGTGCTGGACGCGCGGGGCGAGATCATGTCGGGACTGGTCGACGCCGGCGCCGCCGTCCAGGGCGACCCCGCCTGATCGCCACCATGACCGGCGCCCGCATCCCCCCGGCCGACGCCCTCGACCGCATCGTCTACCTGCTCGACCGCGCGCTGGCCGAGCCCACCAAGGTGAGGGCGTTCGCCCGGGCCCGCGACGTCGTGCTCGACCGCGGCGAGAACGAGATCGCCCGCCTCCACGCCGCCGGCAAGCTCACGGAGCTCCCAGGGGTCGGCCCGACCACGGCCAAGGTGATCACCGAGTCGCTCGACGGTGAGGTGCCCGGATACCTGGCCCACCTCGAGGACGAAACTGTGCTCCCGGTGGGCGAGGGCGCCGAGGTGCGGGCCGCGCTGCGGGGCGACTGCCACACCCACTCGACGTGGTCGGATGGCGGGGCGCCCATCGAGAAGATGGCCCGCACGGCCATCACGCTGGGCCACGAGTACATGGTGCTGACCGACCACTCGCCCCGGCTGACCGTCGCCCACGGGCTGACGGCCGAGCGGCTGTTGGCCCAGCTCGACGAGGTGGCCGAGCTCAACGAGCGCCTGGCGCCGTTCCGCATCCTGACTGGCATCGAGGTCGACATCCTCGAGGACGGGGCCCTCGACCAGCGCGAGGACCTGCTGGCCCGGCTCGACGTGGTGGTGGCGAGCGTCCACTCCAAGCTGCGGATGGAGGCCCGGGAGATGACCCGCCGCATGGTGCAGGCGATCGCCAGTCCCCACGTCGACATCCTCGGGCACTGCACCGGGCGCAAGCTTGTGGGGCGGGGGCGCCCGCCATCGCAGTTCGATGCCGACGTGGTCTTCGCCGCCTGCAAGCAGTTCGACACCGCGCTCGAGATCAACTGCCGCCCCGAGCGCCAGGACCCGCCCGACGACCTGCTCGACCAGGCCATCGATTGGGGGCTGAACTTCGCGGTCGACACCGACGCCCACGCACCCGGCCAGATGGAGTGGCAGACCTACGGCTGCGACAAGGCAGCCCGGGCTGGGATCGAGCCCGAGCGGATCGTCAACACCCTGCCCGCCGACGACCTGGTCGCGTGGGCAGCCGGCCACGCGAACTGAGGTCGGCGGCCGCGACCTCGTTCCTGGCGCCGAAGTGGTTGCTGGCCAGCCAATCCTGCGTCAGGAACCGCAAACCCTCAACCTCTACATCAGGTCGAAGGTTCGCACCCAGGGCGCTCAGACCTTCACGGCCTTGCCTTGACGGCCTTGCATCTCTATCCTGGGACCCATGAAGGGGCGCACCACCGCCACCACCCATACCGACGCCGCCTACGTGGATCGGGTCTCCTCACGGGTGAGCGAGGAACTGGCTCGCCGGGTCGACACGCTCCGCCGCAATGGGCACAAGGCGGCTGATCTGGGCGATCCCGACGAGCTCGCCGACCGCATGCTGGCGGCGGTCCCGGCGCCCTCGCCCTGGCGCGACCTGGGGCCGTTCTACAGCACGTCGGGCCTGGCCCGGGTCCTGGGCGGCGTGAGCCGACAGGCGATCGAGGAACGGCGCCGGCGCCGGACGATCCTCGCACTGCGGACCGCCGACGACGTGTGGGTCTATCCGGCCTTCCAGCTCGACGAACGCAACCGGGTGGTGCACGGTTTGTCCCAGGTGCTGGACCGGTTCCACCCCGAGACGCCCGACGACGAGTGGATGGTCGCCGCGTTCGTCGCCGCGCCCCAACCGGGGCTCGACGACCGGTCGATCGTCGAGCACCTGCGGGCAGGGGGCCACCTGGCCCCGGTCCTGGCGCTCGCCGACGAGCGCGCCCGGCGATGGGCCATCGGGGCCTGACGGCGTCGTAGTCTCGTCGCCAGCCCGTGATCCCGTCAGCACTCATCGTGACTTCCGACGCGCCCGCAGACGCCAAGCATCCCGTCAGCACCCGCCAGGCCCTCGCCCTCCGACTCCCGCCGGCCGCCGACGAGCTGGCCGGCTTTCCCGTGTGGCATGTGCACGGCGGCACCACGCTCTTCCGCGTCACGACGTCGGGCTACGGGCCCTGGTGGTTCTCCAGTGACGGTGCCGGGCGCTTCGACCTCGCCCCGCCGCGGGGCACCTGCTACCTGGCGGACGAGGAGATGGGCGCGCTCCTCGAGGTGTTCGGACCGGTAGCCGTCGTCAGCGCCGATTGGGCCAAGCGGTTCAGCATCTGGCAGCTGGGCCTGCCGGACCAGTGCAGCGCCGCCGACACGACCGTCCGCGCCGCGCGGGGCTTCGGCGTGACCGCCGAGCTGGCCACGGTGACCCCCTACGACCTGCCCCAACGCTGGGCGGCCGCGTTCGCCGCCGCCGGGTACCAGGGGGTGCGCTACCGGGTGCGGCATGATCCCGGCGGGAGCCGGGCGCTGGCACTGTTCGGCGCCGCCGGCGAGCGCAAGCGCTGGCCCCGGGGCCGGCGCCAGGACGTCGACGACGACGTGCTGGAGCGGTTGGCGGACGAGACCGGACTGCACGTCGCGGTGATCCCGGACTCCGCCGACCTCGGCGACCTCCTGGACTAGCGAGCCCTCGCGGACCCGTAGGGGTTGATCGCCCTGGCAGAGCCGCCGATAACCTGCCCGGCCATGTCCAAGCGCACCGTCAAGCGCAAGATCCGGGCTCGCCGCAAGAAGGCCAACCACGGCCGGAAGCCCAACACCGGCCGCGGCTGAGCTCGCCCGCAGCCTGCGGTCCCCCCAATGGGAGCGCCGGAACCCGAACCGGCCGCGCCACCGGCCGCCGCCGCGCCACCCGGCGCGCGGCGGGACGACGCGGTCGACGTCATCCACGGCGTCGAGGTCGCCGACCCTTACCGCTGGCTGGAGGACGCCGACGCCGCCGACACGCAAGCCTGGGTGGCAGCGCAGAACAGCCACAGCCGGAGCGTCCTCGACGCGCTGCCGACACGCACCGGCCTGGCCGACCGGTTCGCCGCGTTGTTCGGGGCCGGCACCGCCGGCGCGCCGTCGATCCGGGGACACCACCTGTTCTCGCTGGACCGCTGGGGTGACCACGAGCAGGCCGTGCTGGTCGTCCGCAGCCTCGACGGCGCGGCAGAACCGCGGACCCTGCTCGATCCCCACCGCCTGACGGGCGACGCCACCGCCTCACTCGACTGGTACGCGCCGTCCCTCGACGGGCGTCTGGTGGCCTTCGGCACCTCGGCCGGCGGCGACGAGCGCAGCACGCTCGGCGTCGTCGACGTGGCGACGGGTGAACGCCTGGGCGACACGATCCCGTTCACCCGAGCTGCCTCGGTGGCGTGGGCACCCGAGGGTCGTGCCTTCGCATACACCCGCTATCCCGACCCGGCGGCCGTCGGCGACGACGAGGCCAACTACCACCGCACGGTCTGGTGGCACGCGCTCGGCGACGACCCGGGTCACGACGAGCTGGTCTGGGCCGATCTGCCCGACAAGACCGCCTGGCCGTCGGTCGAGCTGTCCCGCGACGGCCGCTGGCTGGTGATCGAGGTGGCGCTGGGCTGGACCCGGGTGGACGTGCACCTCATCGACCGGACGACGGGCCGTCGCACGACGGCGATCGAGAATGTCGAGGCGCTGTCGTCGTTCACGGTGGTGGGCGACCGTCTCGTCGGCCACACGACGCTCGACGCCCCGCGGGGCCGGGTCGTCACGGCGCCGCTGCGCTCCCCCACGCCCGAGCACTGGCGCACCGTCGTGCCGGAGTCCGACGAGGTCATCCAGGGCGTCGCCGTGACCGAACGCTCGCTGTTGGTGGCATCAACCCGGGCGGCGGCCTCCCGGCTCCATCACCTACCGCTCCCGCTCGACCAGGCAGAGGGCGCTAGGGCGCCGGTCGACGGCCAACCGATCGAGATCGCCCTGCCCGAGCCCGGGTCACTGGCCGGCATCGCCGGCGACCGCGAGGGCGACACCGCCGTCATCGCCTTCACCTCATGGACACGCCCGTCGGGGCTGTGGCGTTGGCGGCCCGGCGAGGAGCTGCGGGAGTGGAGCCACCTGCCGTCGCCGGTCGATCCCGGCCGCTACCGGGCCGAGGTCGAGACCTATCCCTCGACCGACGGCACGCCGATCACCCTGTTCACGGTCCGCCGCGCCGACGTCGAGCCGGCGCCGGACACGGCGACCCTGCTGACCGGTTACGGCGGGTTCGCCGTCACGATGAGCCCCGGCTACAGCCCGGCCGCGGTGGCGGTCGCCGACGACGGCGGCGTCTTCGCCGTGGCCGGCATCCGGGGCGGCGCCGAGGAGGGCGAGGACTGGCACCGCGCCGGCATGCGCGAGCGCAAGCAGCAGGTGTTCGACGACTTCGCGGCCGCGGCCGACTTCCTGGTCGCGGCCGGGCGGACCTCCCGCGATCGGCTCGCGATCCGGGGCGGCAGCAACGGCGGCCTGCTCGTGGCCGCCTGCGAGACCCGACGACCGGACCTGTGCCGGGCCGTCGTGTGCGCGGTGCCGCTGGCCGACATGGTCCGCTTTCCTCGGTTCCTCATCGCCCGCCTGTGGACCCCCGAGTACGGCGACCCGGACGTCGGCGACGAGTTCGCCTGGCTGTGGGCCTACTCCCCCTACCACCGCGTGGTCGAGGGCACCTGCTACCCGGCGACGCTGGTGCTGACCGGCGAGGAGGACAGCCGTGTCGACCCGGCCCATGCCCGCAAGTTCGCGGCCGCCCTGCAGTGGGCCACAGGGTGCGGCGAGCGGCGCCCGGTCCTGGTGCGGGTGGAGGCCCGGGCCGGGCACGGCCAGGGCAAGCCGACCTCGAAGCAGGCCGACGAGGCCGCCGATGTCCACGCCTTCGTGCGCTGGCAGCTCGGGATGGAGACCGCGAGCGCGGGAGCCCAGGCGTAGGGGTCGGCCGTACCACCGGTGGAATCAGTCGTGGATAGCCTGCCGTCGCCATGCTCGACCACGTCTTCACCGATGCCATCGGCGCCCTGCGCGACTCGCTGGAGCGCGCCCTGCTCGAGCGGCAGGCGTTCGAGGAGCGCTTCCAGGTCGACGTGCTCCTCGGCGACGTGACCTGGGAGACGTCGTACGGGTTGCCGGGCGAGGGGCTGCCGCCGCGGGTTCAGGCCGACCTGACGCTCGACTGGCCGACATGGGCGCAGACGGCCTACCGGTCCTGGTACATCGGCGAGCCCTTCGCCGACCCGCCCCGCATCGAGATCGAGCTGGTGCTGCGCCTGCAGCGCCTGGCCGAGTCGCCGGACCCCAGCGTGGTGCTGGCGGCGTTGCCGGAGATGAGCGCGTCGATCGGATCGGAGCACCTCGAGCGGTCGGGCCCGACGATCGAGACCGTGTGCTCGGCCGATCTCAACGATCGCGAGTACGCCATCGAGGTGTCGTACGAGGGCAGCTACGAACTCGACGAGGCCACGTTGGAGGACGGAACCATCCTGGACGACCACCTGAGCGCCATGGGCGGATGGATCGCCTCCACCCTGGTGAAGCTCGGCGACCTCAAGCTCCCGTTCCTGCCCCCGGTGGAGGAGGAGTCGTGACCGCGGACGACGCGCTCCCCGTCGAGATCGCCGGGGTCTCCGGAGGCGCAGAATTGGCCCCTTGACCCTTCGGGAGGGGTGCGGAAAGCTACGCCCGCGCACCGGCTCGACATTCCCCATATTCGCCCGACGATCTCCGACGCCCGGTGCCGAGGATTTGCGCAGCATGCGACGCCCTGCCCTCTGGATCCTCATGGTGGTCCTCATCGCTTTGCTGCCGATCAAGACAAGCGAACCGGCGGCAGCCAATCATGTGCCGTCGAGCCGCATCACTCGCAGCTACTACGTCGGTAGCTCGTCGAGTGACAAGGCGGTGCTGCTCGGTTGCCGGCAGGGTGACAAGAATGGCCGCATGACGCTGTTCTTCGGAGCCCCGGCCGCAGTGGGCTCGTCGTATGGCGCCACGCTGTGGGGCGCGCCCAACCTCACGACCGCCCAGATCAGGAACCTGGCCATGGACTTCATCCGTGGCTACGCGTTCTGCCGCCAATCGTCGTCTTACCGCCTGTTGATCGGCCTGGGTATCAGCAACAGCACGATCGACGGCCGGTCGGCAACCTGGCTCCGGAGCCACGGCAGGGCCTGGGCGGGCATGGTCGACCAGGTCGCGACCTGGTCCAACCGCTACTACCCGATGGCGCAGGCATACGCCGCCTGGGACGCCGAGCCGTCGTGGTCGACCTACGGCAAGGCCCACGAATGGATGTATGGCTACGACGTCCTGTATCCAGCGCGCCGCGCGCTGTACGCCAACTTCTCGGCCGACGGTTGCCCCACGACCACCGCCACAAACGGCGCCTGCAACAACGGGTGGACCCAATCCGCCGTCTGGCACCTAGCGTGGGAGCACAATCCCTCGTTGACGATCCCCCAGATCTACGCCACCAGCGGGGTCAACGCCAAGCAATGGCAACTCATCGACGAATGGGCGACCCACAATCGCAATGATGGGATCTACTTCTATGGGGTGATGAGCCAATCGGGCGCCTGTGCACAAGTGGGGGGTTGCGCGGGCATGAACAACACGCCGCATCGCGCCTGGGAGTTCATGATTTGGTGGCTGCGCTCGCACGTGCACACGTGGCAATCGTCCATCGACACGACGACCGACATCAGTTGGCACTCCTAGGGCGTCGATGCGATGACACGGCAACGCACCCGACCGCACCGCCCGGTCACTCCCCGGCATGGCCTCAGGGGGCACCTTGGCTTGGCGTTGGGCGCAGCCGTCGTGGCGTCGATCGGCCTGACCGCCGTGGGCGTCGCCAGTGCCGCCCGCCGGCAACCGGCACCCACCGAGGCCGAGCGCCAGGTGCAGCGGGAGATCGACGCCATGATCGACAGCGGCGTGCCCGCGGACGACCCCAAGGTCGAGATGCTCGAGGAGCAGGTGGACGAGCTGCGCCGCAGCACGCGGGCCGACCCACCCAAGGAACCGGGCGTCGATCTGGGCCAGCGGGTGGCGGACGCCAAGGCAGCCGAGCAGGCCGGCGTCGCGGGCCAGGCCACGACCGCAGGCGTCCCCACCGGGCCGGCGTGGCAGAGCGGGATCGTCGAGTGCGAGCCGGTACCCCAGATCCTGACGGCCGAGGAGGTCGCAGGTGCGACCTGCCTCAGCGTTCCGCAGCCCGACGGCTCCACCCGCTATGTCGCCGTCGGCCGCGACGGGGTCGTCCGCACCGTCGCCTTCGGCCCCGACGGCAGGGTGGGTCGCAGCCCGAACCGTCCGGTGCCGGGCGGCGTGGCGCCCGGGGTGACCGCGGTCGGGCCCACCGCCGCCGGCGACGTCCGAGTGACGGTCAGGGGGAAGGTGCCCGTCACCGTGGACCTCGGCTAGCCAGCCAGGGAGTCGGCGCCGCCGTGCCTGCAGAATGGCACGATGCTGCTCGACCCCCGGTTGGCCGTGTTGCTGGCTGCAACGCTGTGGGGAACGACCGGGACGGCGCGGGCCCTGGGACCCGACGACGCCTCCCCCACGGCGGTCGGCGCCGCCCGCCTCGTCGTGGGAGGTGCGTGCCTCGTCCTGGTCGGCTGGCGCCAGGGCTGGCTGTCGGGACCCGCACGCGCCGATGCCCGGCACCGCACGCCGCAGGACGGCGGCGGTGCGCCGGCGTTCGTCATCGCCGTTGCGGCCATGGCCGCATACCAGCCGCTGTTCTTCGGCGGCGTGGCCCGGACGGGCGTGGCCGTCGGCACGATGGTCGGCATCGGCAGCTCGCCGGTGTTCGCCGGGGTGCTCGGCATCGTCGTCCGCGGTGAGCGCCCCGGGGGCCGCTGGCTGGCGGCGACGGCGCTCGCCGTCGGCGGGACGCTGCTGCTGGTCGGCGCCGGCGATCGCGACGACGTCGATCCCACGGGGTTGGGGCTAGCCCTCGGCGCCGGGCTGGCCTACGCGATCTACGTGCTGGCGACGAAGCTGCTCCTCGATGGCGGCGCGGCCCCCGAGGCGCTGACCGCCCGGGTCTTCGGGTTCGCCGGACTGGTACTGCTGCCCGTGGCGCTGGCCGCCGGAATCGGACCGCTGTTGTCGCCCGGCGGCCTGCTCATGGTCACCCACCTCGGCATCGTGACCGTCGCCGTCGCCTACGTTCTGTTCACCCGGGCACTGACCGGCGTCGGCGTGGCTGCGGCCGGCACGCTGACCCTGGCCGAGCCCGCCACCGCCACGCTGTGCGGCATCGCCATCCTCGGCGAGCGTCCCGGGGGTGCGGCGCTCGCGGGTCTAGCGCTCGTCGCCGCCGGCGTCGTCCTCCTGGTGACGAGCCGCCGGCAGAGTCCCGTCGCGGTCGACTCCCCCGGTCCCTAGGGTGGGCACATGCTCGACGAAGCGATCAAGAAGCTCGCTACCGGCAAGAACATCGTGGCCGTCACCACGCTGCTTCCCGACGGCGCGCCCATGACGCAGCCGCTCTGGGTCGACGCCGACGACGACCATCTGCTGCTCAACACCGAGGTCCACCGGCAGAAGTTCCGCAACATCGAGCGGGATCCCCGCGTCACCGTCGCGATCTGGGACAGCGCCGACCCCTACTTCTACGTGGAGGTCCGGGGAGAGGTGGTGGAGACGGTGCGGGGCCCGGAGGCCCGCGCCCACATCGACCAGCTCGCCCGCAAGTACACCGGCGGCGACTACGTGGGGACCATCCACTCGGAGCGCGTGATCCTCAAGGTGGCCCCCACCAAGCGCCAGTTCGTCCGGGGGAGGTAGCGGACGAATCGTGGGTCAGGCCAGGTCCGCCAGCCGGACCTCGGGCCGGGCGCCGATGTGGCTGATCACCTCGGACGCCGCCAGCGACGCCAGCCGCCCACACTCGGGCAGGGGCTTGCCGGCGGTGTAGCCGTAGAGGAAGCCGGCGGCGTAGAGGTCGCCGGCGCCGGTGGTGTCGACCACCTCGACCGGGTGTGCGGGCACCTCGTGGGTCTCGCCCCCGGCCACGATCACCGAGCCACGGGCGCCCAAGGTCAGGCACGTGATGCCAACCTCGGTCCGGGCCCGCTCGATCGCGGTCTCCACGGCGTCGCAGCCCCACAGGATGCAGGCCTCGGACTCGTTGGCGAAGAGGATGTCGACCCGCTCCCGCACCAGCGGCAGGAAGTGCTGGTGATGGCGCTGGACGCAGAACGAGTCGGACAGCGTAAGCGCGACCTTGCGCCCGGCCTCCGTGGCGATCTCGGACGCCTTCCAGTACGCGTCCATCGACTCGGGCCGGTCGAAGAGATAGCCCTCCAGGAAGGTGACCTGGGCGCTCCGCACCAGGTCGGCGTCGACGTCGTTGGGGCAGAAGAACTCGGAAGCACCCAGGTACGTGTTCATGGTGCGCTGGGCATCGGGCGTCACGATGATGAGACTGCGCCCGGTGGGCGGGCCCTCGGAGGCGGCCGGGCACTCGAACACGACGCCCTGCGCGCGCAGGTCGTGCGCGAACACGGTGCCCAGCTGGTCGTCGAACACGCGGCCCAGGTAGCCGGCCCGGCCGCCGAAGCTGGCCACGCCGGCGATGCTGTTCCCGACCGAACCGCCGGACATCTCGATGGCGGGACCCATGGCCGTGTAGAGCTCCTCGGCGCCGGCGGTGTCGATGAGTGTCATCGCGCCCTTCACCAGCCCATGGGAGGCGAGGAACGCATCGTCTTCGTGGGTCAGGACGTCGACGAGCGCGTTGCCGATGCCCACGACGTCGAGCGAGGCCTCCAAAGTCACGGCGCAAGAGGCTAGCGGACCCCCGCAGAGCGGCTACCAGCGAGCCGATGTCGCGCATTGCGGCCGGTGGGTAGCGTGGCATGCCGTGCCCGAGCAGATCCCATCGCCAGAGATCGCCCCGTCCGACCCTTCGGCCAACCCCCATCGGCTCCCCCGCACCGTCGTGCCCCGCCGCTACGACCTGACCCTCGAGCCCGATCTCGGGGCCGCAACCTTCGCCGGCCACGAGACCATTGCCGTCGAGGTGCTCAGCGAGACGAACGAGGTGGTGCTCAACGCGGTCGAGATCGGGATCGACGAGGCGACGGCCGAGATCCCCGTCGACGGGGGCACGGGTGGCGAGCCGCTCGTGGCGACGGTCTCCCTCGACGACGAGGCCGAGCGGGCCACGCTCACGTTCGACCGGCCGCTCCCGGCCGGGGAGGCGACGCTGCGCCTGAGCTTCCGTGGTGTCCTCAACGACAAGCTGCGCGGCTTCTACCGGTCCACGTTCACCGACGACGACGGCGTCGAGCGGGTCCTGGCTGCCACCCAGATGGAGGCCACCGACGCCCGGCGGGCGTTCCCCTGTTGGGACGAGCCCGACGCCAAGGCCGTCTTCGGCGTGACGCTGGTGGTGCCCGACGACCTGCTGGCCATCTCCAATGCCGCCGAGCTGGAGCGCAGCCCGGTCCCGGCCGCTCGGACCGCCGGACCGGCGGGCACGCCGGGCGCGACGCCCGGCGGCACGAAGGTGGCCGTCCGGTTCGCGGACACCATGCCCATGTCCACCTACCTCGTCGCCTTCGTGGTGGGGCCACTGGTGGCCACCGACCCCGTCGACGTCGACGGCAAGACCCTGCGGATCGTCTGCCCGATCGGCAAGGAGCACCTCGCCACCTACGCGCTCGAGGTTGGCGCCTTCGCCCTCCGCTACCTCAGCGACTGGTTCGGGATCGTGTACCCCGGCGACAAGCTCGACCTCGTCGCCATCCCCGACTTCGCCTTCGGGGCGATGGAGAACCTGGGTTGCGTCACTTTCCGGGAGCGCTACGTGCTGGTCGACCCGGCGACGTCGACGCAGGCCGAGCTGCAGGCGGTGGTCGACGTCATCGCCCACGAGCTCGCCCATATGTGGTTCGGCGACCTGGTGACCATGAAGTGGTGGAACGGCATCTGGCTCAACGAGGCGTTCGCAACCTTCATGGAGATGACCTGCACGGACGCCTTCCGCCCCGACTGGCAGCGCTGGGTGGACTTCGGCCTGTCCCGCACCGCGGCGTTCGACACCGATGCGCTCGTCGCCACCCGGCCGATCGAGTACCCGGTGGTCTCGCCGGCCGACGCCGACGGCATGTTCGACGTGCTCACGTACGAGAAGGGGGCGTCGGTCGTCCGCATGCTCGAGCAGCACCTGGGGCCCGAACGCTTTCGCGCTGGCCTTCGGCGCTACATGGCACGCCACCAGTACGGCAACACCGAGACCTCCGACCTGTGGGACGCGCTCGAGGCAGAGACCGGTGAGCCCGTGCGGCGCATCGCAGAGAGCTGGATCTTCCAGGGCGGCTTCCCGGAGGTCAGCGTCGAGGAGGGCTCCGACGCCCCATCCACGCTGCGCTTGACACAGCGTCGCTTCCGCTACGCGGGAGGCGGCGGGGCGGATGGCGCCGGCCTCGCCGACGGTTCCGGCCAGTGGTCCGTCCCGGTCGCGCTGGAGAGCGGCGGCAACGCCGACACGTCTCGGACCACCGTCGACCGTCTGTTGCTCGACGGCGAGCCGGTGGAGGTCGAGCGCCCGACGGGAGCCTCCTGGGTCAACGCCAACGCCGGCGCGCACGGCTTCTACCGCGTGCGCTACGCCGAACCGCTGCTCGCCGCACTGCTCGATCACGTCGGCGAGCTGACCCCGCTCGAGCGCTACACGCTCGTCGACGACGCCTGGGCGTCGGTGCTGGCCGCGGCGACGCCGGCCTCGTCGTTCGCGGAGACGGTCGAGCGCTTCGTCGACGAGACCGACCTGTCGGTCTGGCAGCGCGTCGTTGGCGGGTTGGACCAGCTCGAGCGCCTCGTTGAGGACGAGGCCGCACAGCGGCTGCACACCCGGGTCGCGACGCTGGTGGGACCCGCCCGCGCGCGCCTCGGTCCCGTCGTCGTCCCGGAGGGCGACAACGACCGCACCCGCTCGCTGCGGGGCCTGCTGCTGCAGACGGCGGCGCTGCTCGGTGACGACGGCGCCGCCCGGGAGCGGTCGACGGAGTTGCTGCGCGCGTACCTCGCCGACCCCGGTGGCGTCGACCCCAGCCTGGCGGCGGCCGCGCTCGTGGTCTCGGCCACTCTCGGCGACGAGGCGGTGCACGAGCGCCTGGTCGAGCGGTTCCGGGCGTCGGACAATCCGCAGGATCGCGAGCGCCTGCTCTTGGCGCTGTCGCGCTTCCGGGAGCCGGCCTGCCTCGGCCGCACGCTCGACATGGCGCTGTCGGGCGCCGTCCGCACACAGGATGCGCCGTACCTGCTGCGGGAAACGCTGACCAATCGGGACAACGGGGCCGCGGCCTTCGCGTTCATCGCCGAGCATTGGCCCGAGATCACCGGGCGGTTCCCGGCCAACAGCATCCCCCGGCTGGTATCCGGGATCCGGGCGGTGCGGGACCGCGCGCTGGCCGATCGGGCCGTGGCGTTCCTGGCCGACAACCCGGTCCCACAGGGCGCCCGGCAGATCCGCCAGCACATCGAGCGCATGTGGGTGACGGTGGCGTTGGCGGAGCGGGAATCGGGGCGGTTCGCCGCCTACCTGAGCGGGTAGCAGCGAGTCGACAACAGACCAGCCCCCGCCGCGGGGTCAGAGGGGTGGGGTTCGGGCCGGAGGGATCCGGGCACCTGCCTTGCTTCCAATGGGTCGTGTGCGCCACCATCGTGCACTGATCCCGGCCGGAGTGACCGTCGTGGCCACTAGCTGTGGACCGGCCGTGAACGCGAATCAACGATCATCGCATGCACCATCCGCCGCTTGAGATTCCGCGCCTGCGCGCCCTTGCCCGACACGCTCTCCCCAACCTGGTGGAGGCGACGGTGGTGCCGCTGCTGGTGTTCTACGCGGCGTTGTGGCTCGTGGGTGTGTGGGGTGGGCTGATCGGTGCCCTGGTCTGGTCGTACACCGCCATCGCCCGACGCCTGGTCACGGGCCGGCCGGTGCCCGGGCTGCTGGTGCTCGGCGTCGTCGGCCTCACCGCCCGCACCCTGGTGGCGGCGGTGTCGGGGAGCGTCTTCGTCTACTTCCTGCAACCAACCCTCACCACGGTGCTGATCGCGGGGGTGTTCCTCGCCTCGGTGCCCGCGGGCCGTCCGATCGCCGAGCGCCTGGCCGGTGACTTCTGCCCGCTGCCGGCCACCTTCATCGGGTCGCCGCCGGTGCGCCGCTTCTTCGCCCGCATCACCGTGCTGTGGGCCTTCGTGCAGCTTGCCAACGCCGCCCTCAGCATCTGGCTGCTCATCACCCAGCCGGTGGGGACGTACGTGCTCGCCAAGAGCGTCACCTCCTGGGGACTGACGCTCGCCGCCATCGGCCTGTCGACCCTGTACTTCAAGCTGTCGATGCGCAATCAGGGCATAGCCATCCACTGGCGCTCCTAGTGGGCACCAGGGGTTACTAGTGCCGCGGGATGTCCGGCCGCTGGTGCTACGGACCGCCGACGGGCTGGCCCTGGTCGCCGACGCCTGGCTCACCCGGGAACCCGCCACCTCGGCCGTCGTGCTCGTCCACGGGTTCGCCGGCCACCGTCACGACGCCACCGTCGTCGCCGTGGCGCACGAGCTGCGGGCCGACGGCCATGCCGTGGTCGCCTACGACATGCGGGGCCACGGCGAGTCCGAAGGCTTGTGCACCCTGGGCGAGCTCGAACGGCTGGACGTGGCGGCGGCGGTCCTCGCCGCTCGGGACCTGGCACCCCGGGTGGTCCTCGTGGGCGCGTCGCTGGGGGCGATCGCGGTGCTCCGCTACGCCGTGGGCGTGCCGGAGCAGCCGGACCGCGACCTGGCCGGCGTGGTGACGGTCAGCGCACCCGCCCAATGGCGCCTGACCACGCCCCGCACCGCGCTGGCGGCGGCTCTCACCCGGACCCGGATCGGGCGGTCGCTGGCGCGCCGGCGCGGCGTGCGGCTCGATCGACGCTGGAGCCGCCCCGAGCCACCCGACGCGCTTGCCGCCCGGCTGACCGTACCGCTCGCGGTGGTCCACGGCCGGGACGACCGGTTCATGCCCACGAGCGAGGCACAGGTGCTGCACGACGCCGCGCCCGGGCACCCCGCCTCGACCTGGTGACGGGCATGGGCCACGCCTACGGGACGCGGGGGCTGGAGCCCATCAGCGATGCCGTCGCCTGGTGCCTAGGGGTCCCGGTCGCGGGCCCGATCCCCGAGGTCAACGCCAGGCAATAGGTTCCAGCAGACGGAGCGAGGTCATGGGGTCAGGATGGGAGACCTATGGCCTCGCCCTGGGATCCGCGGAATCGATTGCCTCGACCCAGGTGGCGCCGCGCTCGATGAGCCGCTGGTAGGCCAGCAGCTGGCGGGGGCGGTTCATCGCCAGCGCCCCGACCACGCGGTCGCCGCGGCGGTAGAGGGCGACGAAGCGGCGCTCGTCGGTGGACCCGTCGACGACCCGCACCTCGTCGGCCCCGGCCGAGCGCCCCGCCAGCTGGATCTTCCGGTCGTACTGGTCCGACCAGAACCAGGGCACCGGGTCGTACGGCTCGGGCTCGCGAGAGCCGTGGCCCCCCGCCTCCTGGGCGTCGAGCCAGGCCAGGAGCCGTCGGGCGGCGTGGGCACCCATGGTGATGGCGTTGTCCCAGTGCTCGACCCGCATCAGCTCCCCGAAGCGCCGGCTGGGCCAGCGGGCGACGTCACCGGCTCCCACCACACCCGGGGCCGCCAGCGTGGTGGCGTCGCTGACCACGCCGTCGTCCCGCGTCAAGCCCGACCCTTCGAGCCACCCGGTGTTGGGGACGACGCCGATGCCCACCACCACCAGGTCGGCCTCGATCACCGCACCGTCGGCCAACCGGACACGCTCGACCCGCCCGTCGTCGCCACCGTCGAGGCCGACGACCGCGGTCCCCAGCCGCACGTCGACCCCGTGGTCGCGGTGCACGTCGGCCAGAACTCCGCCCATCTCCTCGCCGAGCGCCTGACCCAACGGCACCGGCAGCGCCTCGAGGATCGTGACGTCGAGCCCCCGGGTGCGGCAGGTCGCAGCCACCTCGGCGCCGATGAAGCCGGCGCCCACCACCACGAGGCGCCGGGCGCCGGCATCGACCTCGGCCCGCACCGCCAGGCAGTCGTCCAGCGTGCGGAGGGTGTGGACCCCGGCCAGGCCTTCGCTGCCAGGCAGGCGCCGAGGCGTGGCACCGGTGGCGATGACCAGGCCATCGAAGCCCAGCCGCTCGCCATCGGCCAAGACCACCTGACGGGCGTCGAGATCCAGGCCCTTCGCCAGGGTGCCCAGCCTCCAGTCGAGGTCCAGCGCGTCGATGCCGCCGTCGACGCCGACCGTCAGCGCCAACCGATCTGTCTCCCAATGGCCCGCCAGCACCTGCTTCGAGAGCGGGGGGCGGTCGTAGGGCGGGTGCACCTCGTCGCCGACGACGGTGATCCTGCCGCCGAAGCCCTCGCAGCGCAGCTCCTCCGCCGCCCGCAGCCCGGCCAGGGACGCGCCGACCACCACGATGGCCTGCGACCGGGCGGTCATCCTCGTCGGGTCACGCGTCGACGATCGAGATCGCAGCCTTGGGGCAGCGGCGGACGGCCTCTTCGACCCCGGGGCGGAGCTCGTCGGGCGGCGTCTCGTCGAGCACGTAGAGGAAGTCGTCGTCGCGGACTTCGAAGACCTCGGGCGCCACTTCCATGCAGCGGGCGTTGCTCTCACACAGGTCGAAATCGACCACCACGCGGTAGCCCATCGGCACCTCTCCTATCCATCGGGACCCGAACAAACGTAGCCCCGGAGCATCACGACCTCCGGATAGCGTGCTCGGCCGTGACCGCAGCCATCGACATGAGCCGGCGCGACGCCCGGCGGGTGGCGCTGGCGGCCCAGGGGTTCACCGACCCTCGTCCCCGGGGGCGGGTGGACCGGCGGCTGTTCCGGCGGGTGCTCGACCGCCTGGCCACCGTGCAGCTCGACTCGGTGAACGTGCTCGCCCGCAGCCACGAGCTGGTCTTCTTCGCCCGGCTCGGTCCGTACGACCGCGACGCCCTGAGCCGGTGGCTGTGGGGCAGCCGCGAGGTGTTCGAGTACTGGGGCCACGAGGCGTCCCTGCACCCGGTCGAGCGCCACTCGCTCCTGCGCTGGCGCATGGCGGGCGAGCACGTGTGGGGCGGTGTCCGCCGGGCGGCCCGCGACAACCCCGAGCTGGTGGCGGCCGCGCTGGCCGAAGTGGCCGAGCGGGGTCCGGTCGTCATCGGCGACCTCGACGTCCACCGCTCGTCGCCCCGCACCGAGAGCTGGTGGGGCTGGGGAGAGGGCAAGCGGGTGGTCGAGCACCTCTTCTACACCGGCGAGATCACCGCCATCCGGCGCAACGGCTTCTCCCGTGCGTACCTGCTTCCAGAGCGCTGGATCCCGGCCGACGTGCTGGCCGCGCCCACCCCCGACGAGGCCGATGCCCGGCGCCAGCTGCTGTTGATCGCAGCCCGGGCCCACGGCATCGGCACCGCCCGCGACCTGGCCGACTACTACCGGCTCAACGTCCCCGCGGCGGCCCCACTGCTGGCGGAGCTGGCGGCCGACGGGGCACTGGTGCCCGTCCGGGTGGAAGGCTGGCGCCAGCCCACCTTCCTGCACCCCGACGCTCAGGTCCCCCGGCGCCGGCTGCGGACGCGGGCGCTCCTGTCCCCGTTCGACTCCCTGATCTGGGAGCGCCAGCGGACCGAGCGCCTGTGGGACTTCGCCTACCGCATCGAGATCTACACCCCGGCCCCCAAGCGCGTGCACGGGTACTACGTGCTGCCGTTCCTGCTGGACGAGGCGCTGGTGGCACGCGTGGATCTCAAGGCCGACCGCTCGGCGGGGATGCTCCGGGTCAAAGCGGCCTGGGCCGAGGACGGGCTGCCCGACCGGGACCGCGTCGCCTCCGAGCTCGCGGCCGAGCTGGCGGCGATGGCCGCGTGGCTCGGGCTCGGCGAGGGCGTCGCCGTCGACCCCAAGGGCGACCTGGCACCGGACCTGCGCCGCGTGGTGCCCTGACGCCGGTCCGGGCGCAGACCTGGTTGCCCAGCAACCGATCCGGCGCCAGGAACCGCGTCGCGGTCAGGGTCGGTAGCGGTCGATGTAGGTCTTGTCGGCGGCCGGCTCCCGCCCGGGCGCACCAAGGGGGCGGGCCGGGCGGCCGATGGGCACCACGGCCATGGGCTCGATCCCCTCGGGAAGGTCGACGATGCTGCGCAGCTCGGCGGACCCCACGGTCGCGAGCGTCATGAGGGCGGAGCCGTAGCCCAACGCGTTGGCCGCCAGGAGCAGGTTCTGGACAGCCGGGAAGATCGACGCGCCCAGCATGCGGCGCGTGGTGGCATCACGGCCGTCGCCCGCCACCACAACGAGGACCGGGGCGCCGCCGAACCCGGTTCGGACAGAGCCGTCGACCTCCGCGAACAACTCGTCCGGCAACCGGGGTCGCGAGTGCTCGCCGGCACCGCCGTCCCACAACCGCCGCGTCAGCTCGGCGATGCGGCGCCGCCGATCGGAGTCCCGCACCACGACGAACACCCAGGGCTGCGCGTTCTCGGCGCTCGGGGCGTGGACGGCGGCTTCGAGGATCCGGGTGACGGCCTCGTCCGGAACCGGATCGGGCGCGAAGTTGCGGCACGCCCGCTGGCGCAGCACCACGTCGAAGAATGCAGGACCCTGGCCCAAGCGCCGGGCAGGCTAGCTGACACGACTGTCAGCCGGGCAGGGTCAGGACCTCGGCGCCGTCGTCGTTGACCAAGAGGGTGTGCTCGAACTGGGCGGTGCGTCGCCGGTCGACGGTGACCGCCGTCCAGCCGTCGCTCCAGAGCTGGTGCTGCCACGCACCCATGGTGATCATCGGCTCGATGGTGAACGTCATCCCCGGCTCGACGATGGTCGTCGCCCGCGGGTCGTCGTAGTGCGGGATCTGCAGATCGGTGTGGAACTGCTCGCCGATGCCATGACCGACGAACGCACGCACGACCCCGTAGCCGTGTCCCTCCGCGTGCGCCTGGATGGCGCGCCCGATGTCGCGGATCGGGCGGCCGGGGTGAACCGCGGCGATGCCCCGGTCCAGGCACTCACGGGTCACACGGATCAGGTCCGCCGACCCCTCGTCGATCGTGCCGACCGGGAAGGTGGCGTTGGTGTCGCCGTGCACGCCGTCGAGGAAGATGGTGACGTCCAGGTTGACGATGTCGCCGTCGATCAGCGCGCGGTCGTCGGGGATGCCGTGGCAGATGACCTCGTTGACCGACGTGCAGAGCGACTTTGGAAAGGCGCCGTAGTTGAGCGGGCTGGGGTAGCCACCCCGCCTGATGCACTCGTCGTGGCACAGGGCGTCGAGCTCGTCGGTGGTGACGCCAGGCGCCACCGCCGCCCCCACGATCTGCAGCACCTCGGCGGCGGCCCGGCCCGCACGGCGCATGCGCTCGATCACGTCGGGGGGTCGCACGTGCGATTCGGCGCGTCGCATCGCCACCCCGGTTTCGGCGTACGGCGGCCGCGGGATGTCTGCCGGCACCGGGCGGGGCGGGCCCACGCGCCCGGGACGGATGTGGTCGGTGCTGGCCTTGTGGCAGCGCTTGAACTTCCGGCCGCTGCCACACCAGCAAGGGTCGTTGGCCTTGAGGGCGAGTGCGGTCATCGAGCTGGTCGCCATGACCCGCCCAGGCTACCGACCGCGCCCGGCGGCGCCGTCGCCTTCGTCTGCACCGGATCGGATCGCGTCGCGCACGACCTGCTCGGCCAGTTCGACGGCCGCGGCGGCGGGACCATCCCGGCCCAGCACCGCCCCGTTGGTCTGGAGGCCGTCGAGGATCAGCATGACGCGGTCGGCCAGGGTTCCGGGGTCGTCGGCACCCGCCCGCTCGGCCAGCTCCCGGAGCTGGGCGCGCAGAGCGACGAGATGCTCGACGGCCACCCGGTGCGCGGGATGGTCGGGGTCGGGGAACTCGACGTGGGTGTTGCGCAGGGCGCAGCCCCGGAACGTGGGCCCGGCGATGTCGTCGGCGGCGACCCGCACGATCGCCACCAGCTGGGCAGCGGGATCTCCGGCCAGGGGCTCGATCGCCCTGTCGACCTTGGCCGCCCAATCCTGGCGGCAGCGCTCGAGCCAGGCGACAACGAGCTCGTCCTTGGAGGGGAACTCGCGGTACAGCAGGTTCTTCCCACAGCCGTAGTCGTCGATCACCTGCTGTAGGCCGACGGCGTGCACGCCCCGTTCGTAGAAGAGCCGAGCGGCGACGTCGAGGATCCGATCCCGCGCCCCCGGCGCAGGCTTCCGTGGCATGTGCGACCTCCGGCGGCACAATAGCGGACCGAACGGTCCAAATAAGTCTTGACACATGGTAGCCCCGGGTCTACCAATACGGACCGAATGGTCCTGGACCGATCGGTCCGCATCCACCCCCCTGGGAGCGCCCGTGTCCGATACCTCGACGTCCACGCTGGAGCCCGCCTCCGACCGCCTCAGCGGTCGCGCCTGGGGCACGCTGCTCGTGCTGTGCGGTGCCCTGTTCCTCGACGCCCTCGACGTCTCGATGATGGGAATCGCCCTCCCCTCCATCCGCTCCGACCTCGGCATGTCGACGAGCTCGCTGCAGTGGGTCGTGAGCGGCTACGTGCTCGGCTACGGCGGGTTCCTGCTGTTGGGAGGGCGAGCCGCCGATCTGTTGGGCCGTCGGCGGATGTTCCTCATCTGGCTCGCCGTGTTCGTCGTGGCGTCCGGGCTGGGGGGCCTGGCGACAAATGGTGAGCTCCTCGTGGCCGCGCGCTTCGTCACCGGCGTGAGTGCCGCGTTCACCGCGCCGGCCGGGCTCTCGATCATCACGACGAGCTTCGCCGAGGGGCCGGCGCGTAACAGGGCGCTGGCCATCTACACCGCGACGGGCGCCACCGGATTCTCGCTCGGCCTGGTCGTCGGGGGCCTCTTGACCGAGCTGAGCTGGCGCTACGTGTTCTTCGTCCCCGTGGTCATGGCGTCGGCACTCCTCCTTGCGGCCATCCGGCTCGTTCCGGAGACCGGCCGACCCGGGCGCTCGTCGCGGGCATTCGACGTCGCCGGGGCCGCCGTGCTGACCGCGGGGATGCTCCTGCTCGTCTTCACCGTGGTCGAGGCTCCCGACGTGGGTTGGGGCTCGCTGCGCACCGTCGGCTCCCTGGCCGCCACCGCCGGGATCCTGGGGACATTCATCGCCATCGAACGGCGCACGGCTGCACCGCTGGTCCGGCTCGGCATCCTGCGGTCCGGCTCCCTCGTGCGGGCCAACCTCGGAGCGATGTCCCTCACCGGTTCGTGGTTCGGGTTCCAGTTCATCGCCACCCTCTACATGCAGCAGCTGCGGGGCTGGTCGGCGATCGACGCGGGTCTCGCGGTCCTCCCCGGTGGGCTGATGGTCGCACTGCTGGCCCCCCGCATCGCTGCGCCGCTCGTGCAGCGCTTCGGCACGGCGCGCGTGATCGGCACCGGCCTGGCCTCGGCCGCGCTGGGTTACGCGTTGTTCCTGCCTATCGGGCTCGATTCGGACTACGCGCCCGCCATGCTGCCGACGTTCGTGCTCGCCGGCCTGGGCTTCGCGCTCGCCTACGGGCCACTGACGATGGCGGCCACCAACGGCATCGTCCCCGAGGAACAGGGCCTCGCCAGCGGCCTCGTCAACACCTCGTTCCAGTTCGGCGGCGCCCTGGTGCTGGCCGTCGTCACCGCCGTCAACAACGCCGCCGGGTCCGATGGGTCGGCCGAAGGTCTGCTCGACGGCTTCCACGCCGCCCTGGTGGTGCCGCTGATCGCCGCCGTGTTGGGCGCGACGGTCACCGCCGCCGGCCTGGTGCGGGACCGGGTGGGCGCAGTCGATCCGGATGCGGCCGCCGCGACGGAGGAGCCGGAGATGGAGAGCGCCGCCGCCTGACGTCCGGCGGACCGCCTCGCACGGCCGGCGGCGCGGAATGATGGGGTCCGGCAACACAAGCCCGGGCCCCGTCCGGGGGGACACCGCCAGGAGGTGACGATGCAGGTCGTGCTCGAGGGCGTCGAGCTGCGCGTCGTGCGGATGGCCCTCGCCGAGCCCTTCGTCACCGCCCATGGCACCCGTCGTCACCGGGAGCTCGTGGTGGTGCGCGCCGTGGCCGCCGAGGGACCTGCGGGCTGGGGCGAGTGCGTGGCCGAGCCGGAGCCGACCTATTGGCCGGAGTACTCCGCCGGCGCCCTGCACGTGCTGGAGCACCACCTGGTCCCCCGCCTGCTCGAGGGTCGGTCGCTGCGTGAGGTCCGGGGTCACCACATGGCCAAGGCCGCCCTCGAGTGCGCGGCCCTCGACGCCGGCCTGCGAGCCGAGGGCCGGTCGGTGGCGGCCTTCCTCGGTGCCACCCGCCCGGTCGTGCCCACCGGCATCGCCGTCGGCATCGCCAGGACCGTCGACGGCCTGATCGAGGCCATCGTCCGCTGGCGCGACCAGGGACACCGGGCGTTCAAGATCAAGGTCCGGCCGGGCTGGGACGTCGAGCCGGTGGGCGCCGTGCGCGACGACGTCGGTGACGAGGTCGCGCTCCTGGTGGACGCCAATGGAAGCTTCCGCAGCGACAAGCCCGAGGACATGGCGACACTCGGACGGCTGGCGGGTCCCGACCTGGGGCTGGTCGCCATCGAGCAGCCGTTCGCGCCCGACGACCTCGTGGGCC
>JBKPHE010000252.1:0-7691 GCA_046744485.1 Actinomycetota bacterium
ACCGACCACCAGTGGGCGCCGTGCCAGCGGTCGCCCTCCTCGTCGCGGGACCGGGCCCGGCGCCCGTGGTCGACCCAGCCCTCCGGCAGCAGCCGCCGGCCGTCCCACACGCCGTCGCGCAGGTACAGCAACCCGAAGCGCAGGTAGTCCTGGGCGGTGGCGTACAGGAACGACGAGCCCACGAAGGTGCCGGCCTCGTCGAAGCGGGGCCGGGTCGATCGCATGCCCAGCGGCTCGAACAGGCGGTCGCGGAGGAACCTCTCGTACGGGGCGCCGGCCCCGACCGCCCGGGCGACGATGCCCGACACGATGAGGGAGGTGCCGGACGAGTAGTTGAAAACCGTGCCGGGCCCGTGGGCGAGCGCGTGCCCGGCGGCGAAGTGGGCCATGTCGGCTTGGGCGTCGCCGAACAGCATGCGGATGACGTCCGAGCCCTCGATGTCCTCGTAGTCCTCGGCGAAGTCGAGCCCATCGCGCATCGTGAGCAGGTCGTCGAGTGTGATGGCGTGGCGGGGATCGGCCGGGTCGGCCCACTCCGGGACCGGCGCCGCCATGCCGACCGCCAGCCGTCCCTCACCCACCAGGACGCCCACGGCGGCGTGGAGGACCGACTTGGCCATCGACCATGACAACAGCTGGGTGGCGGGACCGACCGGCTCGTTGGGGCGGTCCCAGTGCTCGAGCTCGTTCCCGTAGTGCTCGGCGAGCAGCGTCCCGCCCTGGACGACGGCAACCGCGTAGGTGGTGCCGAATCGCGCCGTGTCGTCAGTGATCTCGTCGAGCAGCGTCGACATGCGGTTGGAGATGGTGGCCGGGGGGTCGGCCGTGGGCCAGGCGTCGGTCGGCCACGGCACGCCGGCGGGTTGCGCCGGCAGCGGGACGAGCGAACCCAGTCGTTGGTGCGTCGCCGGTTGGGTCATGAGGCACTGTGTCCTAGCACCCACGGTACGGTCGGAGCGTGATCGCGGGCGCGCGCGGTGCGATGACGGCCGCAGTTGTTCTGCTCCAGCTGGCGGCTGCGTGCTCGTCCAACGACGACCCGACGGCGCAATCCGAGCCTACGGGGGGCAGCGGCGACGACACGACGGAGACGGTGCCGGCGACGACGGCGACCACCCGGGCCCCGACGGTATCGGTGCAGGAGTACGACGTGCCGGCCGGCTCCCACCCCCATGACGTGGCGGTCGAGGAGGATGGGACGGTCTGGTACACGGCCCAGGAGGCGGGGAGGCTCGGTCGTCTCGATCCCGCCAGCGGCGCCGTCGAGGAGATCGACCTGGGACCCGGTTCCCGGCCCCATGGCGTCATCATCGGTCCCGACGACGCTCCGTGGATCACCGACGGCGGCTTGAACGCCATCGTGCGGGTCGATCCCTCGACCGGCGAGGTCGAGACGTTCCCGCTGCCGCCGGGCGACGCCGGCGCGAACCTCAACACCGCCGTCTTCGACCGCGACGGCACCCTGTGGTTCACGGGGCAGGCGGGCGTATACGGCCGTCTGGACCCCGGGGGCGAGCGGATGGAGTTGTTCGAGGCGCCTGGTGGGGAGGGGCCGTACGGGATCGCGGTGACGCCCGGTGGCGACGTGTACTACGCCTCATTGGCGGGGAGCCACCTCGCCCGCATCGACCGGACCACCGGCCAGGCGACCGTCCTGGAACCCCCGACGGCCGGTCAGGGCACCCGCCGGGTCTGGTCCGACCGTCGGGGTCGGCTGTGGACGAGCCAATGGAACGCCGGTCAGGTGGCGGTGTACGACCCGGCGGGCAACAGCTGGCAGGAGTGGCAGCTTCCCGGCGACGGCCCGCAGGCGTACGCGGTCTACGTCGACGACCGGGACCAGGTATGGCTGAGCGACTTCGGCGCCAACGCCCTGGTGCGGTTCGACCCGGCGACCGAGGAGTTCTCGTCCTATCCGCTCCCCACCAACCCCGGTGAGGTTCGCCAGCTCCACGGCCGGCCGGGAGAGGTGTGGGGCGCCGAGTCGGCAGCGGACAAGTTGGTCGTGGTCCGCAGCGACCCGTGAGCGTGGCTCACATCGTCTCGACGAAGCTGACCTCGCCATCGCCCCGCAGCACGTTCTTGAGCAGCTTGCCGGAGGCGTTTCTGGGGAGCGGCTCGCTGCGCAGCTCCACGTGGGCCGGCACCTTGAAGTCGGCCAGCTCGGCCGCGACCCAGCGGCGCACGTCGTCGGCGGTGAGCGACTCACCCTCGGCACCGGGCTCCACCTGCACGACGGCCTTGACCTCTTCGCCCAGCTCGGCGTGCGGCACACCGATGACGGCGACGTCGGCGATCGCGGGGTGTTCGACGAGCCGGTTCTCGATCTCGAGGCAGTAGATGTTCTCGCCGCCGCGGATGATCATGTCCTTCTTGCGGTCGGTGATGGTGAGGTAGCCCTCGTCGTCCAGGTGGCCGATGTCCCCGGTGTGGAGGAACCCGTCGCCGTCGATGGCCTCCGCCGTTGCCTCGGGCTTGTTCCAGTAGCCCGTCATGAGGATCGGGCCCCGGACGCACACCTCGCCGGTCTCGCCCGCGCCCAGCACCCGGCCGCGGGCATCCATGATGCGCAGCTCCACCGTCGGCACGGGCGGACCCACGGAGTGCGGCTTCCGCTTGGCGTCCGCACCGCTGATGACCGTCGCCACCGATGACGTCTCGGTGAGCCCGTAGGCGTTGGACGTCGAACGCACGTTGGGGAACGTCTCCGCCACCTTGCGCTGCAACTCGTCCGCCGACGGCGAACCGCCGAACGCCACGGTCGTGACGCTGGACGTGTCGTAGTCGTGGCGGGCGGGGTGCTCGCACACCCGCCACACCATCGTCGGCACGGTGGCCCACACGGTGACCCGGTGATCGGCGATGAGGCGCAGCACCTGGACGGGATCGAAGCGGCCCTCGGGGATCACGAGCCTGACGCCCGCCAGGAGGCCGACGACGAGGTTGGAGTGGCAGCCCGACACGTGGAACAGCGGCGAGGTCAGCAGCGACACGGTCGGCGCTCCGCTCGACGCCAGCGCCGACCCGGCCTCGGGGTTGGCCATGGCCCCCGCCACGATGGAGAACAGGGTGTTCTGCAGGTTGGCGATCATCGACCGGTGCGTCGATATGGCCCCTTTGGGCTTGCCGGTGGTGCCCGAGGTGTAGAAGATGACCGCCGCGTCATCCTCCGCGATGGGCGTGTCCGGGAACCCGTCCGAGGGCTCCACGCCCAGCTCGTCGAAGCGTTGCAGCTTCACGCCCGAGGCCGCCGCAACGGGGAACTCGTCGGGGCCGGCGTCGATCAGGATCACATGGGTGAGGTCGGGCGCCTCGCCCAGCCGGTCGGCGACGCGCTCGAACCGCTTGGCGCCGCGACCAGCACCTTCGCTCCCGAGTCCTGCAGGCCGTACAGGATCTCGTCGGCCTTCCACCAGCCGTTGAGCCCGACGAGGATGGCGCCCGTCGACACCGTGGCCCAGAAGGTGAGGCACCACTCCGGGTTGTTCTGGCTGAGGACCGCCACCCGGTCCCGGGGCTCGACGCCGCACCGGTCCGCGAGGGCGCGGGCCAGGCCGTTGGTCTGCTCGACGAAGCCGCGGAAGCCGTAGGTACGGTCACCGTAGACGAGGAACGTGTCGTCGCCCCGGCCGATGGCGGCCTCTGAGATCGCCCGCAGCGACATCATCCGGTCCTTGTAGACCTGCAGGGGACGGCCGAGCACGGCCTCGGTGACGACCTCGAACGGTCCTCCCGGGCCCGTGAGCTGGGCTCGGACCTCGGCCAGGTTCGGCATCCTCATCCCCCTCGAAACCGACGGTGATCGCCCGGCGAGCATAGAGGTAGCCGTCGCTCGCCGGACCGACGCCGACCGCGAGCGGTGGGCGGGGGCCGGACCGGAGCTTCGGGTTAGGCTGGCCACCGACCCCGGCTGGGGTCTCGCATCACCCGATCGTCCCGGGAGGGGAACGGCTGTGATCGTCGTCTCCGCTGCGCTCAAGGGTGGCGTGGGCAAGACCACCACGTGCGTGTACCTGGCCGCCCTGGCTGCGGCGTCCAACCGTCGTGGTGTTGCGCTGATCGATGCCGACTCGCAGGCCAGTGCCGCCGAATGGGTCGAGGAAGCCACGGACGAGCGCCTGCAGCGGCTCGACGTCGTGGAGGCCCCCACCGAGCGCCTGTTGAACAAGGCGCTCGACAAGCTCGGGCCCGACGACGTCGCGATCGTCGACACGCCGCCGGGCCACGAGAAGCTGACCGGCAAGGCGGTGGACCGGGCGTCTGTCGTGGTCGTGCCCACACGGGTCGGGGGGATCGAGCCGGACCGCGCGCAGGCGGTGCTCGACATGGTGCCCGAGAGAACCCCGGCCGGACTCGTGATCTGCTCCGCTCGCACCTTCACGCGTGACTACCAGGAGGCGCTGGCCGACTGGGACGAGGCCGGCGCGCGGGTCTGGGGCACGGTGCCCGAACGGGTGGCGATCGCGGCCGGCCCGGAGCGCTGGCTTGCGTTCGACGGCATCGAGGCCTACCGGGACGTCTGGCGCAAGGTGCAGCGCGCCGCCCGATAGCCGCCGCGGCCAGCCCTAGCGGAACGCCGGCGCGACCTCGTCGATGAACCGATCCATCCGCTCGAGCTTGGCCGTGCCCTGGCCGAGCGACCGATCCGGGACGATGAGCTCGTCGAGGCCGGCCTGGGCGTAGGCCGCCACCACGTCACGAAGCTGCTCCACGGATCCGCCGATCGCCGGCATGGGAGCCCGCTCGATCTGTCCCTCGACCTCGGCGATCGCAGCGGCGTCCGCACCGTCGTCGGCCATGAA
Organism: Actinomycetota bacterium; assembly: GCA_046744485.1. Taxonomy (GTDB): domain Bacteria; phylum Actinomycetota; class Acidimicrobiia; order Acidimicrobiales; family VFJN01; genus DASQUK01. Next base: position 4,803 of record JBKPHE010000252.1, read on the forward strand.
AACCAGCGCCTGCGCCGTCCGGGCGATGGCGTCCGCATCGCGGCCCACCTGTTCGCAGGCGCGCGTCAGGGCCGCCGAGCGCTCGGCGATGTGATCGGGCTGGCCCCAGGTGTCCCAGGCGTCCGCCCAGCGGGCGGCGATGCGCAGCATCCGGTCGCCGCCTCCGCCCACCAGTATCGGCAACCGTTCCTGGACGGGCTTGGGCTCGCACAGGGCGTCGGTGATCTCGTAGTAGCGGCCCTTGAACGTGGTCCGTTCGTTGCGGAGGAGGCCGTGGATGACCTCGATCGCCTCGGCGAAGCGGTCGATGCGGGCGCCGACCGGGGGGAGCTCGATGCCGTAGGCGGCGTGCTCGTTCTCCTGCCATCCGGCTCCGATGCCGAGCGTGAACCGGCCGCCGCTCACGTGGTCGACCGCTACCGCGATGTTGGCCACCACGGCCGGATGGCGGTACGTGTTGCCGAGGACGAGGGTGCCGAGCCGCACCCGCGGCACGGCTGCGGCCAGCGCGGCCACCAGGGATCCGGCCTCGAGCGTCGGGGTGTCGAGCGGGAAGGGGCCGTCGGCGTTGGGCATGAAGTGATCCGCGACCCACGCACCGTCCCACCCCGTGGCCTCGGCGTAGCTGGCGGTGGCCAGGATCTCGCTCCACGGCTGGTTGGCCGACGGCCAGATCGAAAAGCGCATGGGCCCAGGATGCCAGCGCTTCGGCCCCCGGGGGGATGGCTGTCACGGCGGGGCCGTAGGGTCCGGTCGTGCGAACCGCCGTGAGCCTCCCGCCCTTCACCGACGCGACCACCGTGGTCGCCTTGGCCGTCGAGGCCGAACAGGCCGGTTGGGACGGGGTGTTCCTGTGGGATCACCTGGTCTTCGCCCGCGATCTTCGGCTCGACGTCCACGATCCCTGGGTGGTTCTCGGCGCCATCGCCCGGGCCACCGGGCGCGTGCGGCTGGGGACGCTGGTCACGCCCCTGGCGCGCCGCCGGCCCTGGATCGTCGCGAAGCAGCTGACCACCCTCGACCACCTGAGCGGCGGGCGGGCCCTGCTGGGCGTCGGACTGGGCGAGCCGTCCGACGCCGACTTCGAGGCGTTCGGCGATCCCGCCGAGCGCAAGGAGCGGGCGGCCATCGTCGACGAGGCGCTGGACCTGTTGGACGGTCTGCTGCGGGGCCCGGTGTCGCACGAGGGCGCGCACTACCGCGTCGACGCCGAGATCCTTCCCCGGCCGGTCCAGCAGCCCCGCCCGCCGATCTGGGTGGCGGCCATCGTTCCTCACCGGCCCCCGATCGCGCGGGCGCGGCGGTGGGATGGCATCGTGCCGCTGGGGCCGCAGGGCTACACGAGCCCCGACGAGCTGGCCACCTATCTCCAGGGCGTCGAGCGCTCGCCCGGATGGGACGTGGTGGCGGGTTGGGCGCCGGGAGTACCGGCCGACGAATACGCGTCTGCGGGCGCCACCTGGCTCATCGACTCGGTCTGGCCCGAGGGCGACTGGGTGGCAGACATCCGCGCCCGCGTCACCGCCGGTCCCTGACCGGCGCCGCCCGCCCGGGTCAGTTCAGCCGCTCGACCACGTAGTCGATGCAGTGGGTGAGCGCCTCGATGTCGTCGGGGTCGATGGCGGGGAACATCGCGATCCGTAGCTGGTTGCGCCCCAGCTTGCGGTAGCTCTCGGTATCGACGACGAGGTTTTGGCGCAGCACGCTGCTCACCGCGGCGGCCGGTATCTCGTCGTCCAGGTCGATGGTGGCAACCACGTGGCTGCGGATCGCGGGGTCGGTCACGAACGGCGTGGCGTAGTCGCGGGATTCCGCCCAGCCGTAGAGGATCTCCGCCGACCGGTCGCAGCGCCCGGCGGCGAAGGGCAGGCCACCGTTGTGCAGGACCCACTCGATCTGCTGCACCGCGAGGAAGATCGTCGCCAGGGCCGGCGTGTTGTACGTCTGGTCCTTGCGGCTGTTGTCCAGCGCGATGCCGAGGTCGAGGAAGGCGGGTACCCAGCGGTCGCCGGCCGAGATGCGCTCGATCCGCTCGACGGCCGCCGGCGACAGGGCGGCGAGCCACAGGCCGCCGTCCGAGGCGAGCGCCTTCTGGGGGGCGAAGTAGTACGCGTCCACCTGCGAGGCGTCGAACCGCAGCGCCCCGGCGGCGGATGTCGCGTCCACGAGCACGAGGCCCTCGGCGCCCTCCAACCGCACGGAGGGCACCGCCACGCCCGTCGAGGTCTCGTTGTGGGTGAAGCAGTACGCGTCCACGTCGGGATTGGCCTTCGGGGTGGGGACCGTTCCGGGCGCGGACTCGATGATCTCGGGGTCGCCGAGGTGCGGCGCGGCGGCGGCGCAGGCGGCGAACTTGGAGGAGAACTCGCCGTAGCTCAGGTGCTGGCTGCGCTGGTCGATCAGGCCGAACGTGGCCGCGTCCCAGAAGGCGGTGGTGCCGCCGTTGCCGAGGGCGACCTCGTAGCCGTCGGGCAGCGACAGCAGCTCCGCGATGCCGTTGCGCAGCGCCGCCACCATGAAGCGCACCGTTCCCTGCCGGTGGCTGGTTCCCAGGTAGGTGGTGCCGCTGCCGGCCAAGGCCTCGACCTCCTCCGGGCGCACCTTGGACGGGCCCGACCCGAACCGACCGTCGCGGGGGAGCAGGTCGACGGGGATCCTTATGTCTGGGTTGGAGGGCGACATCGCGTGCCACTATCGCACAGCGCCAGCAAGCTGCATGTGCGCTGAGCAGGGCAGGAGCACTCCGCCAGGACCGCCAGACGGCGCTCCCGTAGGACTCCCGTAGGACTGGGCCTCACGAGCCGGTCTCAGCGCCGTAGATCGCGCCGCCGATCAGGCGAGCCGCGGCCGGCCCGTCCTTCTTGAGCGCGTGGCTGTAGACGTCGAGGG
>JBKPHE010000007.1:0-17689 GCA_046744485.1 Actinomycetota bacterium
GTTCATCGACTCGTCGGGGCTGCTGGCGTTGGTGCGGGCCCGTGACGCGGCCACCGAGGCTGGCGTGGCGTTCCGTGTCAGCCGCCCGTCACCCGCGTTTCGGCGCATCGCTGAGCTTGGCGGGGTCGAGGACCTCCTGTCCGACGAGTGACGGCGCCGCGGCGGCCCCAGGCGGAGGCGGAGCCCGGGGACAGGCGGCTCCCTTGAGCTGATCGGGACCAAGGACTACCTCTTGCCCGAGGAGTGAGGACGCGAAGCGGCCCCCGACAGGGAGGGCGGGGGCCGTCGCTCCGGGATGCCCGTGGCTCTACCCGAACAGCTTCGGGCCAATCGGCCCGTCGCCTTCCCGTGGACCCGGCCGGTGATGAAAGTGCGGCGGTCTCCCTCGACTCCGGATCGCGGGCGAACCGAGGTCATGATGGCGCCATGGCTACCGCATTCACTCCGCCCGGACCCGGCCAGTGGGCCTTCGACCGCTCGCACTTCGCGGGCGGGACCACGCCCATCTGCCAATGGCTCATGGAGGAATCCATGGCCAAGGGCATGCGCCGAGTCTTCGCCGAGATCGGCGTCCCGGCCGACACGCTGCAGGCCCGCTTCGTCAACGGCTTCATGTACACGCGTCTGCGCCCGCTCCTCCGGCCCGACCACGCCGGCACCAAGCTGCCCCCCAAGCCAGTTCTTCGCATCGTCACCCACCTCCACCCGGCGTTCCGCCGCCGGGCCAAGGCCGCGGCGACCGCCCTTCGCAGCCGGCCCTGGGTCGAGGTCGCGCACCGGTGGGAAACCCAGCTCAGGCCGGCGGTGATCGCCGAGAACCGCCGCCTTCAGGCCACAGATCCCGAGGCACTGGATGACGCCGCGCTGGGCAGGCACGTCGCCGAACTATTGGAGCACTGCCGGGACAAGGCGGAGCTGCATTTCTGGTTGCACGGTCACGACCTCGGCCCTATTGCCCGCTACCTCCACGCTGTCGAGGGATGGGGAATCCCGCCAGCCGACGCGCTGCCGGCCCTTGCCGGTGCCTCGCCGTCGACGTCCGATCCGGTCCGCGTGCTGGTCCACCTCCGGACGCTGCTCGCGGAGGCGGGCGCCACACCGACCTCGCTCGACGACGTCCGCGCCGTCTCGCCGGAGGCCGCGGCGGCGCTCGACCACTACCTGACCGACCGTGGTCACCTCCTCGTCACCGGCTATGACGTCGTCGGGCTGACCTTGGCTGAGCTCCCGGGGACGGTTCTCGCCAGCATCCTCGATGCGGTCGAGCCGCCTGCCATCGACCACTGTGCCCTCGCTGGCGCGCTCCGGTCCCGGGTGCCGGAAGAGCACCGCGCCGAGTTCGACCTGGTGCTCGGCGACGCCCGGGCCGTCATGGACATGCGGGACGACAACGGTCCGTCGACCTACGAGTGGCCTGTCGGGCTGCTGCGCCGGGCACTGCTGGCCGTGGGCCGGCGGTTGGTGTCCCGGGACCGTATTGCCTACGCCGACCTCGCGCTCGAGTTGACACCCGCAGAGGCTGCGACCGTGCTGGATCGTAATGCGCCGAGCGGCGCCGAGCTGACGCGCCGCGCCGAGGAGCGACAGGCCCGAGCTCGGCTGACGCCGCCCGAGACGCTCGGTCCGGTCGAGCCCGCACCACCCCTCGACGTCCTGCCCACCCCACTTGACGAGACCGTCGCCATGGTGCAAACGGCCTTGTCTCTCATGGGGATGGCGGGCGCGACGCGTGTTGAGCGCCTGATGGGGGCCGGGATCGGCACGAGCGCCTACCGTGGCCGCGCCCGCATCGCGACGTCGCCGGAGGACGCGATCGAGAGCATGGAGCCCGGTGACGTGCTTGTCGTCCGGGTGACCTCGCCCGCGTTCAACGCCGTGCTGTCTTTCGCTGGCGCCGTCGTCACGGCCGAAGGGGGACCGCTGTCCCACGCCGCGGTGCTGGCCCGCGAGCTCGGGATCCCAGCGGTGGTCGGGGTTGCCGGCGCGCTCGAGCTGGCAGACGGAGCCACGGTCGAGGTCGATCCGCGGGTCGGATCCGTGCGCGTCGTAGCCTGAGGGTTCCGGCAGACCTCGGCCTCCGCAGCCTGGTCCTCGCGGTGTCACGGCGCGCTCGGGCCAGGTTTCCGCTTGCCGTTCGGTCGTGCGGCGGGCGAGTGTTCGAGCCGTGGAGCTACCCGATCCCGACTCGCTGGTCGACGAACAGATCGAGTACTACCGGGCCCGCGCGCCCGAGTACGACGACTGGTGGCTGCGCACGGGCCGATGGAGCGGCGATGACGAGTTCGCGCGCCGCTGGGAGGCAGCCAAGCGGTCGTTGCACGAGGCCCTGGTGCGGTTCGATCCCCGCGGCGATGTCCTCGAGCTGGCTGCGGGGACCGGCAATCTGACCTGCGAGCTGGCGACGTTTGCCGACCACGTCACCGCCGTGGACGCGTCTGCGGAGGCGATGGCAATCGCCCGAGGCAAGCTCCGCGATCCAGGCAAGGTCACCTTCGTCCAGGCCGATCTCTTCGGGTGGCGCCCGCCACGCCGGTTCGATGCAGTCGCGTTCGGATTCTGGCTCTCCCATGTTCCGCCCGGACGTGTTCCCGACTTCTGGCAGCTCGTGGACGCGGCCCTGGCCCCTGGGGGGTGGGTGTTCTTCATCGACAACGCCGTCCCGGTCGAGCAGGCCGCGGTCGCGTCCGGCCACGCGCCCACAGTCGGGGGCCGGCCACCGCCCTGGAGCCAGACCTGGGTCGACCGAGGGGTCAGCGTGCGAGAGCTCTCGGACGGGCGCAGGTACCACATCGTCAAGCGCTGCTGGAGCCCGGCGCAGCTCGAAGCCGAGCTCGTGGCCATGGGCTGGAACGCGTCGGTGCGCGAGTCGCACGGCCTGTTCGTGCACGGAACCGCCGCCAGGCTCACACCGGGCTGACCGCGGCGGTCGTTCAGGAGGCGAAGAACTCGATCGGCGCCGGCGCGATGGCGGGCGGGGTCGACGTTGTGGGGTTGGCCTTGCAACGTGCGGCGTTCGGCGCCCTGGACGCCGCTCGCGACCGTGTCGGCGGAGCGGCCCATCCGAGAACTGGCGGGACGGCGATCTCCTGGACTCCGTGGCCGCCCGCGGCTCAGACCGGCGGCGTCAGCGATCCAGGACCCGGGCGCCCAGGTCGGGAAAGACCTTGGCCACCTTGGCCAGCAGGTAGTCGCCGTAGGTCCCGGTGAGCTCGTGGACGTTGGCGCCGTCCCACCGGGGCGCCGACGGCGCCATTGATGGCGTTACGTCCAGGGGCAGGGGCCTGACCTCGGCATCCCACGACGGATCGAAGAAGAACGCAAACGACACCCGTCCTGCCCGACCCGTGTTCCGTACCCGGTGCGGGGTCGAGCGGTAGAGCCCGCCCGTCATGCGCTCGAGCATGTCGCCCAGGTTGCAGACGAATGACCCGGGGACCGGCGGCGCGATGGTCCAGCCCGTTGGCGTCCGCACCTCCAGGCCGCCCGTGTCGTCCTGACGAAGGATCGTCAACAGCCCGTAGTCGGTGTGCTCCGCCACACCCCACGGCCGCTCCGCGCCTGGCGCCCCCTGGGCTTCGGTGGCTGCGGCCGGCGGGTAGTGGAAGATGCGGAACAGCACGGTGGGATCGGCGGTCAGGTGGGTGGCGAACCAGTCGTCGGCGAGCCCCAGCGCCCGCGCGACGGCCGAGGCCAGCAGGTGGCCGAGGTCCGTCATCGCCGCCAAGTAGGCGAGGACCGCGTCGCGCAGGCCGGCCGGGCGCGCCGGGAAGAGGTTGGGCCCGTGCAGGGGAACGCCGGCGGCGACCCGCGGATGATCGGGCCCCAACTCGGCGCCGAAGTAGATGCCCTCCTTGCGGTCCGGCCTCCCTGACGTCAGCTCACCCCCGACAGGGAACCAGCCTCGCCACGCGCGCCCACCTCCGGCCATGGCGATGCGGGCCTTCTCGCCGTCCGGGAGGCCGAAGAACTCCCGACACAACGCCTCGAGGCGGCCCTGCAGGCCCTCGTCAACGGCGTGGCCGACGACGTAGAAGAAGCCCACGTCGCGGCAGGCCGCATCGAGCTGATGAGACACCTCGTCGCGAGCTGCGCCACCGCTGCGCAGATCCGAGACGTCGATGACCGGAAGGGCAGCCACAGGCCACTTTCTATCGAGTCGTGAGACTCAGCGGACGTTCAGGTACGGCGTGCCACGATCCGGCAGTCGAGGCCATCGGCACGGTGGCCTTCAGATCGGTGGCACCGAAAGGCGGCGACCATGTCCGTTGGCAAGCGAGCGAGCCTTCCCATCCAGCTGGCGTTTGCCGCCGCCGCCATGTCGCTGGTCGCTCTCCCGGCGTGTGGCGACGACGACAGCTCTACGAGCACGGCGGCCGGAGGCGAGTCGACCACCACGACCGCAGCCCCGGTGATCGACCCGGGCGACGGGGGCAACTACCGGCCGGAGATCGACCCGAACAACTTCGTCGACGTGATCGACAATCCCTACCTGCCGTACCCGACCGGCGCTTCGTGGAAATACGAGGGGATCGAGGACGGCGAGACCGAGAACGTCGAGGTCACGGTCACGCCGCAGCGCAGGGAGATCATGGGCATCTCCGCCACGGTCGTGCGCGACACGGTGACTGACAAGGACGGCGAGGTGGTGGAGGACACGTACGACTGGTTCGCCCAAGACCGCGACGGCAACGTCTGGTACCTGGGCGAGGACAGTACGGAGTTCGAGAACGGCAAGGCCGTGAGCACGTCGGGCTCGTGGGAGGCCGGGGTCGACGGTGCCCTGCCCGGGATCGTGATGCAGGCACATCCCGAGGTTGGGCAGGCGTACCGGCAGGAGTACTACGTGGGGGAGGCCGAGGACCTGGCCGAGGTACAGAGTCTCGATGCGACAGAGAGCGTGCCCTTCGGCGACTTCGACCAACTCGTCGTCATCAAGGAGTGGAATCCCCTGGAGCCCGACGTCGTCGAGGAGAAGTACTTCGCCCAGGGCGTCGGGTTGGTGCTCGAGATCAAGACCGAGGGCGGCGACGGCCGGAGCGAGCTGATCGACCACACCCCAGGCGCCTGACGCGGCCGATCAGCCGGTGAGGCCGACCGGGCAGGACACGCCGGTCCCGCCGAGCCCGCAGTAACCCATCGGGTTCTTGTGCAGGTACTGCTGGTGGTAGTCCTCGGCGTACCAGAACTCGCCGGCGTCGGCGATCTCGGTGGTGATCGAGCCGTAGCCGGCGGCAGTCAGCTCCCGCTCGTAGGCGTCGCGGCTTTCCTCTGCAGCCTTGCGCTGGACGTCGTCGACGACACCGATCCACGACCGGTACTGCGTGCCACGATCGTTGCCCTGGCGCATGCCTTGCGTCGGGTCGTGGCTCTCCCAGAACACCCGCAGCAGGTCCTCGTAGCTGACCCGGGCGGGATTGAACACCACCAACACGCCCTCGGCGTGGCCCGTCCGCCCCGAGCACACCTCTTCGTACGTGGGGTTGGGCGTGGACCCGCCGGCGTAGCCCGCGGCGGTGGTGTAGACACCCTCGACCCGCCAGAACGCCCGCTCGGCGCCCCAGAAGCAGCCGAGACCGAACTCCGCACGCTCGAAGCCCTCGGGGAACGGTCCCTCCAGCGGCGTGCCCAGCACGGCGTGCGTGGTGGGCACCCGGATGATGCGGTGGTCACGCCCGGGCAATGCGTCCCCGGCCTCGGGCATGCGCAGCTTGTCGCGGCCGAACAGCATGCGGTCGAGCGTACCGGAGGATTTCGACTCCGCAGCCGGCCGAGGGCGGTAGGCCCCGCACCGGAGGCGGCAGGACCAGGCGAGGGAGCACGAAGTGCAAGCGAGCCAGAGACCGAGCCAGAGACACAGGCGGTACTCGCCGCGCAGCGGCGGAGGGCACGGACGGGCGGAGCCGGCTCAGCGTAGGCCGGCGAGTCGCAGCATCGACGGCGGCACCGCGTCGTCGCCGTCGGCGAGCAGCGCGGCGCGCTCGACGTTGACGATGTCGTGCTCGCGGTCGCGCCAGTCGTCCCACGGGCCCCTCCCGACCCGGCCGGCGTCGCCCCTGGCGGCCACGCATACTCGGAGGTAGCCCTGGAGGGCGCGCAGCTCTTCCTCCCCGCCGATCGGCCCGTGGCCGGGCACGACCACGGGCGCCAGCTCGGCCAGGCGGTCGAGCTCGTCGGCCCAGCGGGTGGGGTCGCCCTGCCAGCACAGGGGGGCGGCGCCGAAGCTGCACATGGCGCCCGCGAACAGGATCTGAGCCCCGGGCACCAGGACCACCAGGTTCTCGGCCATCTGCCCGCCCGTGGTCAGGACGGCGACGGCCGCGGTGAGCTGGACGTCGGACGCCACCACGTGGCTCACCGGACGCGTCACGACATCGTCGAACGACCCGGCGTGATCGGGGTACAGCGCCCGCCAGCTGTCGGTGTTGGGTGGCTGGTCGAGATGGACGCTGGCCTGCGGGCTGCCGTAGATGGCCGCCAACTTGAACCGTGCGGTGCCCCCGGCCTGCTCGATGCTGCTGCCGGTGAGGACCGCCCGTCGGACCGGCAAGCCCAGCTCCTCGACCGCGCCGGCAAACGGTTCGTACTGGTCCGGGGTCATCAGGGTGTCGATCACCGTCACGCCGTCGGCGTCGACCACCGCTCCGGCGTTGGGCCGGCCCCGCCCGCCGGGCACCTGGAGCCACGCGTAGACACCGGCGTCGAGCAGATCGAGCGGCACGCCGGCCGAGAGTAGGTGACGGCGCCCGCCACCCAGGCGTGCGGGCGCGTAGGAGGGACTAGATTGCGGCACGGACGGAGTTTGGGTGACGGCAGGCGGGCGTGTAGTGACCAACGCCAGACCAGCGGCGCGCGTGCGGCGCGCAGGACAGGAACCGACGGTCTCCCGACTGACCGGCTCGGGCACGCGTCCGGGCGTGGGGTGATCGGATGGCGCGGCCCGCACCGGGCGCCGACCGATCGGTGGCGATCCTCGAGCTGCTCGCCGCGCACCCCGGGGACCGGTTCACGCTCTCGGAGGTCGCGCGCCGTTGCTCCCTCAACAAGGCGACCGCTCACGCCCTGCTCGCGGCCCTGAGTCAGCGCGGCATCCTGCTGCGCCATCCCGACGAGAAGCGCTACTCGCTCGGCCCACGCCTGGTGGAGATCGGGGCGGCTGCCCAGCGGGGTTACACCGCGATCGACTTCACGCCTCCGGCGCTCGATCGCCTCTCGGTGGCGACGGGGCGATGGTCCCGTGCGTTCGCCCGGCGGGACGATCACGTCGCCGTCGTCGCCCAGGCTCGCGTCCCGGCGGACGTCGACCCGCGGGACCCGGTGACGCTGCCCCTTACCCCTCCGTTGGGCGTCCTGTGGATGGCGTGGTCGGACCGGCCGTCGGTCGAGGCGTGGCTGGCGCGGGCGGCGGCCGCCGATGCCGTGGGTCCGTCGCAGGCTGCCCTGCCGGCGATCCGACGCGACGGGTACGCGGTGACCCGGGCGTCGCCGGAGCTGCGTCTCCTTTCGCGACCGATCCCGCCCGCCGGACGGGCGCCGACCGCGACCACCCGCCGCGAGCGCCGCCCCACGCCCGAAGAGGTCCGCGCGCTGCTGGCGGCGATCGGCCGCCAGCAGCTGCTGCTCATCGATCCGGACGACGCCGGTACCTACCGGATCGCCGACGCTGCGGCGCCCGTGTTCGACGCCTCGGGGACCGTGGCGCTGGTGGTCAGCGTGTCGGGACTGGACGATGTCGAGCTGCGCGGCGCCGAGATCCGGGAGCTCGCTGCCCGGGTGACTGCGACGGCTGAGGCGCTCACCGCTGCGGTGCAGGGCCGCTGCCCGCAGGGTCCGGCGGCCGGCACCACGTGACGCGGTCGCCGGACCGCAGCCAGACCTTGGGAACCGGCCCCGGCGGGCCTACCGTCAGTCCCATGTCACCCGCATACACGGCCGCTCGGGCCGGGTCCGACTACATCCCCCCGCTGCCCGACATGCGCTTCGTCCTCGAGAACGTCGTCGACCTGGCCGGGCTGGCCGCCCTGCCCGGCTACGAGCACGCCGACCCGGACACCGTGTTCGGGGTTCTGGAGGAGTCCGGGCGCCTGTTCGCCCAGGAGTTCGCACCCCTCAATCGCGTGGGCGACACCCAGCACAGCCGCCGCCACGGCGACGGCAGCGTCACGATGCCCGACGGCTTCGCCCGTGCCTACCGCCGCTACGTCGACGGCGGTTGGGCCGGGGTGCCGTTCCCGCCCGACTACGGCGGCGGGGGCTTCCCGTGGCTGGTGGTGGTGGCCATGCAGGAGATGCTGACGGCCTCCAACATGGCCTTGTCGCTGTGCCCGTTCTTGACGCAGAGCGCCATCGACATGCTGCTGCGCTACGGCTCCGAGGCCCAGCGCGAGACCTTCCTGCCCAAGATGGTCACCGGCGAGTGGACCGGCACCATGAACCTGACCGAGTCGAACGCCGGATCCGACGTGGGAGCGCTCACCACCAGGGCCGTCCCCGCCCAGGACGGGACCTGGCGCATCACCGGCCAGAAGATCTTCATCAGCTATGGCGAGCACGACCTCGCCGAGAACATCGTGCACCTGGTCCTGGCCCGGGTGCCGGATGCGCCGCCCGGCACCAGGGGCATCTCGTGCTTCATCGTTCCCAAGTTCCTGGTCGCCGACGACGGCTCCGTCGGGGAGCGCAACGGCGTGCAGTGCGTGTCGATCGAGAAGAAGATGGGCATCAACGCCAGCCCCACGTGCGTGCTGGCGTACGACGACGCCGTCGGCTACCTCATCGGCGAGCCCAACCAGGGCATGCGCTACATGTTCACGATGATGAACAGCGCCCGGCTCTCGGTGGGCCTGGAGGGACTGGCGTTGGGGGAGCGGTCCTACCAGCGGGCGGTAGCGCATGCCCGGGAGCGGCGGCAAGGGCGGGCCCCGGGGGCGCCGGCCGGCGAGTCGTCACCGATCATCGATCATCCCGACGTGCGGCGGATGCTGCTCACGATGCGGGCGCAGATCGAAGCGCTGCGGTGCGTCGCCTACCTCAATGCCGAGAGCCTCGACCTGGCGCGGCTCCACCCGGATCCCGACGTGCGGAGCTGGCGCCAGGAGCTGGCCGACCTGCTCACGCCCATCACCAAGGCATGGGGAACCGACCTCGGCGTCGAGCTGACGTCGCTCGCGGTCCAGGTCCACGGCGGCATGGGCTACATCGAGGAGACCGGTGTGGCCCAGCACTACCGCGACGCCCGGATCGCTCCCATCTACGAGGGAACCAATGGGATCCAGGCCGTGGACCTCGTCGGCCGCAAGCTCCCCATGCGTGGCGGCGGCGTGATGAACGACTTCCTCGAGGGCATCGCCGCCACCGCCGACGAGCTGGTTGCCTCCGGTGGGGACCTGCCCGCGATCGGCAAGCACCTCGCCGAGGCCCACGCCACGCTCAGGCAGACGACCGACTGGCTGCTGGCCAACGGACGTGCCGACCCCGACAACGCGCTCGCCGGCGCCACGCCGTACCTGCGCATGTGCGGCATCGTCACCGGTGGGTGGCTGTTGGCCCGCTCGGCACAGGCCGCCGTTCGGGCGCTCGACGCCGGCCGTGGCGACGCCGAGTTCCTGCACCAGAAGGTCGTCACCGCCCGGTTCTATGCCGAACAGCTGCTCCCGCAGGCGGCGGGCCTGGGGCCGGCGGTGACCGCCGGCCCCGCCGACCTCACCGAGGCCGACTTCTGACGGCCTGACGTCTCGGCGTCGATCGCCGGTTCACTGGGGACGGCGTCCTCTCCGGTCCGTCGCGACATCCGTCCCGCGACGGTGCTCCGAAGTGCGGGTGTCACTCACCCACGCCCAAGGAGGATCCTTGTGAGGACGTCCACCCTTCTGCGCCGAGCCGCCGCCCTGGCAGCCGGCCTGTCTCTCGCCCTCGGTGCCAGCGCCTCGGCCGCGCCGAAGAGCCACCGCAACCCCGATCTCAAGCCCGACCGCTTGACGGCGTACGTCACCACCGATCAGAACCAGCTGGTCAGCTTCAACGTGCGCAGGCCGGATCAGCTCCTCTCGATCCGCAACATCAGCGGCCTGCCGGCCGGCGTGTCGCTCGTCGGCATCGACTTCCGCCCCAAGACCGGTGACCTCTACGGCGTCGGCTCCAACAGCGTCGTCTACCGCGTGAACCCCCAGACCGCGATCGCCATCGCCGAGAACGTGGCGCCGGGGACACCTCCCGTGGACGTCCCGTTCACTCCCGCGCTGAACGGCACGAAGTTCGGGATCGACTTCAACCCCGCACCCGACGCCATTCGCGTCGTGTCGGACGCCCAGCAGAACCTGCGCCTGTCGCCCGATGCCGGCATGGTCCTCGGCGTCGACAGCAACCTCAACCCCGGCATGCCCGAGGTCGTGGGCGCCGCCTACACCAACTCCACCTTCAGCTTCACGCAGCCGGCCGCGACCGCAGTGCAGCTGTACGTGCTGGACCGGGCCCAGAACCAGGTGTGCCTGCAGAGCCCGCCGAACGCCGGCACGCTCACGATGTGCCAGCCGTTGGACGGGGTCAAGCTCAGCCGTGACACCGGCTGGGACATCGCCGGCCCGGACGACATCGGCTACCTCACCACCAACGACCGCCGAGGGCGCGCCACGCTCTACACCGTCGACGAGACGACGGGCGACACGAGCAAGATCGGCCAGATCGGCGGCCGTCGCCTGAGCGGCCTCACCGTCACCGGGCTCGCGGTCAACCAAGCGAGCTGACCCCAGCGCATCAGCTCCGCCACGGGCGTCGTCCGCCTCCACCCGGGGCGGGCGACGCCGCGCGTCATGCCACGGAATTCTCCGTCACCACCGCCGAGGACAGCGCCGACCACAACGGCGGCGCCCAATCGCCGAACTCGCGGTCGGTCAGGACGACACAGGCCAGCCGGGCGTCGGGATCGACCCACAGGAACGTGCCGGACCCGCCGAAGTGGCCGAAGGTGCGAGGCGAGCCTTCGGGTGCAGTCCAGTGCGGGGACTTGCCGTCCTTGAGCTCGAAGCCCAGCCCCCAGGGATTGGGGTCGTAGCTGCCGAGCCCCGGTACGACCCCGGCGAGGCCCGGGAACTGCTCGCTGGTGGCCACGGCGAGCGTCGCGGGGTCCACCAGCGTCGGCTCCAGCAGCTCGCTGGCGAAGGGCACCAGATCGTCGACCGTCGACCAAGCATCCTTGGCCGGGGATCCCCGTAGCTCGGTGTCCCCCATGCCGAGCGGACCCAGCACCGCCTCGGCGAGATACGTCGCCACGGACATGCCGGCGGCGGATGCCAACGCCTCGCCGAGGCGCTCGAAGCCCGTGTTGCTGTAGATGCGACGCTCGCCGGGCCGGGCGATGGGTTCCGAGCCCTCGAATGGCAGGCCCGAGGCGTGGGCCAGCAGGTGCCGCACGCTGCTGCCGGGCGGTCCGGCCGGCTGTCCGAGCGTGAGCGTGCCCTCCTCGAGCGCCACCAGGCATGCATAGGCGACGAGGAGCTTGGTGACCGAGGCGATGCGGGTCGTCCACGTCGTGTCGCCGGCGGCCTCGCGGGCTCCTCCCGCGCCGACGACGGCTCCGGCGGCGCGATCGACGGGCCAGGAGGCCAGGGCTTTCAGCGCGGACATCGCCGGGGACGCTACAGCTGGGCCTCCCGGCGGCACTGATCATTGCAAGCCCGCAGGATCTGCCTCTCCGCCCAGGTCCTTGGTGCCGGTAGGTCGGCTATCCCGACACGGTCTCGGACGCCGGCACGTACCATCGCTCCTCGTGCAGACCGTCCCCGACGCCGACCACGCCGATGCGCTGGTGCGCCGGAACTTCGCGTTCATCGACCTGTGCGGGTTCACCATGTTGACCGACGAGCAGGGAGTGGGCGAGGCGGTGGCGGCGCTGTCGACGTTCCGGGCGGTCGTGCGCGAGCGGGCCGGGTGGCGGGGCGTGCGCGTCGCCAAGTGGCTGGGCGACGGCGCCATGTTGGTGGCCACCGAGCCGCGACCGTTGCTCGACGCCGTTGTCCGCATGGAGCAGGCCCTCGACGTAAGAGGCTGCCCACTGCCATTGCGCGGCGGGGTGGCCGCGGGGCGGGTGATCCTGTTCGAGGGCGACGACTACATCGGCCGTCCGGTGAATCTCGCCGCCCGACTGTGCGACGATGCCCAGCCCCACCAGCTGCTCGTCACCGCGTCGCTGTACGACGCCGCGGGCGAGGGCCTGGGCGGCCGGCGGCTCGGCCCGCACCGGATCCGTGGGTTCACGCGGCCGGTCGAGGTCGTCGACCTGAGCCAGGGCGACCACCGGGTGCACGTGCCCTGAGAACGGCGGATGTGCCTGCTTACGGGCCCGGACAGGTATGCTGCCGCCCGACCATGCGCAACGAAGAACAAGAGACGTTCTCGGCGCTGGGCGTATCTCCCGACCTCGTAGCGGTGCTCGACAGCGCGGGCATCTCGACGCCGTTCCCCGTCCAGCGCCTCTGTATTCCTGATGCCCTCGCCGGCCGCGATGTTTGCGGCAAGGCCAAGACCGGGTCGGGCAAGACCCTCGCGTTCGGCCTCCCCTTGGTCGAGCGGGTGGCGCCGGCCTCGCCCAAGCGACCGACGGGGCTGGTGCTCGTGCCGACCCGTGAACTTGCCATGCAGGTTTCCGACGTGCTGCGTCCGCTCCTCCAGGCACGATCGCTCCGGCTGGTGACCGTCTACGGCGGCGGCCAGATGGGCAAGCAGATCGCCGCCCTCGATCAGGGCGCCGAGATCGTGGTGGCAACGCCCGGCCGCCTCATCGACCTCATCGACCGTGGCGTCGCCGACCTCGGCGATGTCGGCAACGTCGTCATCGACGAGGCCGACCGCATGGCCGACATGGGCTTCCTCCCGCAGGTCGAGTGGGTGCTGCGCCACATCGGCCGCAGCCACCAGACGCTGCTGTTCTCGGCCACGCTCGACGGCGGCATCCAGGGGCTGGTCGACCGTTACCAACGCGATCCGGTGTTCCACGAGGTGGGCTCGGCCACGCACACGGTCGAGGAGATGGCCCACCGCTTCCTGCTGGTCCACGAGATGGACAAGCCCCGGGTGGTCGCCGCCATCAGCCGCTCGGGTGGCCGCTGCCTGGTGTTCGTCAACACCAAGCGGGCGGCCGACCGGGTGGCCCGCCAGCTCGGCGACGCCGGGGTCGACGCCCGGGCCATCCACGGTGACCTCCGCCAGGAGGTACGGGAGCGGGCGCTCAAGCGGTTCTCCGAGGGCAAGCTGGCCGTGCTCGTGGCGACCGACGTGGCGGCCCGTGGCCTCGACATCGACGAGCTCGACATCGTCATCCAGTACGACCCGCCGCCCGATCCCAAGACCTATCTGCACCGGGCCGGCCGCACGGCGCGGGCCGGCGCCGCGGGGCTGGCGGTGACGTTGGTGCTGTGGAACGAGGAGCTCGAGATCCGGCGCGTGAAACGCCGCCTCGCGCTCGAGGAGCCCATCGTCGAGATGTTCTCCAACGACGAGCGGCTCGCCGACCTCGCCGGCTGGGACCCGGCCCGCGAGGGCGCGGCGTAGTTGCTGTAGCTGGGGAGGTTGGTGACGCGGCTGGCGGGTGGGCCGCCGATGGCGGTGTGGTGGCGGTGATGGTTGTAGCGGTGGAGCCAGCGGTCAAGGGTGCGGGCGCGGTGGGCTTCTGAGGTCCAGAGTCGGGTGTAGGCCCACTCGTCGAGGAGGGTGCGGTTGAAGCGCTCTACCTTGCCGTTGGTGGCGGGCCGGTAGGGGCGGGTGCGGCTGTGGGCCAGTCCGAGCTCGCGGCAGCGGTGGGCCCAGGCGTGGCTGCGATAACCGTTGCCGTTGTCGGTCAGGATCCGCTCGACGGTGATGCCTTGGGCGGCGAACCAGGCGACGGCCCGAGTGAGGAACGCGACGGAGTTTGTGGTGTTCTCCGGGCCGGCGAACTCGCTGTAGGCGAGCCGAGAGTAGGCATCGATGGCGGTATGGATGTGGGTGTAGCCGCTGCGGGCTCGGCTACGTCGCTTGGTCTCGGGTGTCCGTCCCAGCATCTTGTGGCCACCGCCGGCAGGCACCCGGGCAAGCTTCTTCACGTCGATGTGGACCAGCTCGCCGCAGCGGTGAGTCTCGATGTGGCGGACCGGCCGCCCAGTGGCGCGGTCCATCCAGCGCAGCCGGGTGACGCCATGACGAACCAGGATCCGGTGCACGGTGGAGGCCGGCACCCCCACAATGCCCCCAAGACGGGCTGGACCGAGCTTGCGAGAACGTCGCAGCGCCACAATGCGCCGCTCCAACCGGGCCGCGGTCCGATGCGGGCAGCTGTGGGGCCGGCTCGAGCGGTCCTCCAGCCCAGTGATGCCCTCCGTCTGATAGCGCCGCCACCACTTGTGGGCGCACTGACGGGAGACGTTCATCGATTCTGCCGCCGCGGCGACGGTCCACCCATCCAGGATCCGCAGACACAGCCGCAACCGGCCTTCGGGAGTGAGTGGAGCGTTACGGTGCACTGTGGCCTCCTGGGTCCGTGTGTTGCCTTCGACAGCTCCACACTCGCCCAGGAGGCCACTCACTCAGCGGATGTCACCAACGTCCCAGGACACAACACCTAGTCCGGCCCGACCCCCACCCGCCACCCCGTGATGGGGTCGGCCTGCGGCCCACCCGTCACAATTAGGAGAACCCCAGCGCCCACAGGAGCCCGGTGAGCGACATGCCGTCGTAGACCTGGCCCTGTCCGATTAGCCACCGGACCTTGTCCGGCTCGACCCACTCGATCCGCTCGCTCTCGCTGGGGTCGGTGGGCTCACCGACCCGCGTCCCACCGTCGGCCGTGAACAGGTGGAACACCTGGTCGGTCGAGCCGTTGTTGGGCGCATAGGCCCCGAGGCGGCGCAAAGGACCGGGCCGCCAGCCGGTCTCCTCGATCGTCTCGCGGACCGCGGCCTGCTCGGGCGACTCTCCCGGTTCGATCCGGCCCGCCGGGATCTCCCACCCCCACGTGTCGGTGATGAACCGGTGGCGCCAGATGAGCAGCACCCCGCGGTCGGGGTCGCGGACGATCGTCCCGGCCGCCGGCTGTGGGTAGCGAACGACGTGATGGTCGAAGCGCTCGCCGCCGGGGACCTCGATGTCCACCAGCACAAGCCGTAGCCACTCCGAGTCGTACAGGGGCCGCTCGCCATGGATCGTCCAGCGCATCGGGTCGAGGTTACGGGGGTGGAGGTCCGGGGACGCCACCGAGGTCGAGCCACATGGCGATGTGGGGCCCGATCTCGGGGTCGTCCCACGGCGCCCCGTGGGTCCTGAAGCCGGCCCGCTCGTAGAGCCGCCGGGCCGGGACCCGGGCGTGGCACCACACGAGGTCGCCGCCGGCTGCAGCCACGTGCGCGAGGGCGGTCTGCAGGACCCGCGTGCCGATGCCCCGGCCCCGGTGATCGGGCGCGGTCGCCATTCCCCGCAGCCGCCAGGCGCGGGGTCGGTCGGGGAGCCAGGGGCAGGGCTCGGGATAGACGACGGCGGTGGCCACCACCTCGCCGTCGGACGTCCGGGCGGCGAACGACGCGGTCGACGGGTCGTCGTCGACCGCGAAGCGGGCGGCCCCCGGCGGTCTACCCGGCCGGAGCACCCGCTGGCGCAGCGGATACGTCACGTCGGCGTCGACGCGCTCCACCGTGACGGCCGGTTCCGGCGGGACGGCGTGGTCGGTCGTGTCCTGGTCGGCCACGCAATCGACGGTACCGTCGGCCGGCGATGCCAATGTCTCGTCGGGCTCCCCCGGACGTCAGTCGCCGCCACGCCGGCGACGACGTCGATTGCGACGACCGGGACCGCGCCCGTGCCGTGGCCGGGGCCGCCCTGC
Source organism: Actinomycetota bacterium (assembly GCA_046744485.1). Taxonomy (GTDB): domain Bacteria; phylum Actinomycetota; class Acidimicrobiia; order Acidimicrobiales; family VFJN01; genus DASQUK01. The sequence goes on from JBKPHE010000007.1 coordinate 15,842, forward strand.
GGCTGGCCACGGCCACGGGCCGGCGCCTGCCCGACAACCTGCGCCTGTGGGCGCTGGCGGGGGGGCGTCCGGAGGTCGACGACAGCGTCGCCGAGCCCGCCATGGGACCCGGAGCTGACCTGGCGGCCGCCCTCGAGGCGGCGACCGGACCGGGGCAGCGGCGCACCAACGGGCTGCACGTCACGCCCCGCTGGCTGGCGGACCGGCTGGTGGCCCGGGCGCTCGAGGGACTGGGCGCCACGCCGGCGGTCACGGTCTGCGATCCTGCGTGTGGCGGCGGCGCCTTCCTGGTCGCCGCGGCCCGACGGTTGCACCGGCGCGGCGCCGACCGCCGCCGTGTGGTGCGCCATCTGCTGTGGGGGGCCGACATCGATCCCGTGGGCCTGGCGGTGGCCGAGGCGGCGCTGGCGTTGTGGGCGGGCGAGGCCCCGCCGCCCGGGCGGCTGGCGGTCGCCGACGCGCTGGCCGACGGTGGCGCGGTGTGGCCGGATCGGCCCGCCCCCGGCTTCCACGTGGTCGTGGGCAACCCGCCGTTCCAGAACCAACTCGGGCGCGCCACCGCCCGCACGCCCGTTCAGCAGGCGCAGCTGCGCGAGCGCTTCGGCGCCGCGGTCCGCGCCTACACCGACGCCGCATGGCTGTTCCTCCTGGCGGGATGTGACATCGCCCGCCCGGGGGGCCGCGTGGCGCTGGTGGAGCCCCAGTCGCTGGTGGGGGCGCGCGACGCGGCCGCCGTCCGGACCGCGGTCGACGAGCGGGCCCGGCTGCTCGACATCTGGGTCGACGAACGGCCCGTGTTCGCGGCCTCGGTACGCGTGTGCGCCCCCGTCCTGGAGGTGGGCCCCGGACGTCGCAACGGCGAGCCCAACGCCTGGTCGGAGCGCTTCGCCGATGCGGTCGGGATCCCCCGTATGCGGACGCCCTCGGCGGGCACGATCGGCGACCTCGCAAACGTGATCGCCGGCTTCCGGGACGAGTACTACGGCCTCGTCGGCGTGGTCCGCGAGCACCTTGCCGACGATGACGCCACGGCGCCGCTGGTGACGAGCGGGCTCCTCGACTGGCTGGGGTGCTCGTGGGGAATCCGGCCGGCTCGGTTCGCCAAGCGCATGTGGCGAGCCCCCGTGGTCGACCTCGCCGAGCTGGAGAGCGCCGGCGGGCGTGCCGCCCGCCGGTGGGTGGCGCGAGCCCGGGTTCCCAAGCTCCTGGTCGCCAACCAGACCAGGGTCGTCGAGACCGCAGTCGACGCAGCGGGATCGTGGGTCTCGTCGGTCCCGGTCGTGTCGGTCGTGCCGCACGACCCCGCCGACCTGTGGCGCCTGGCGGCCGCCGTCGCCTCGCCGGCGGCCACGGCCTGGCTGCTGGGCCGGGCGCCCGGTACGGCGCTCGCCCGCGGCGCCCTCAAGGTGGCTGCGCCGAATCTGCTGGCCCTGCCGCTGCCCATCGACCGCGGCGCCTGGGACGAGGCGGCCGCCGCCGTTCGTGCCCTCACGACCGGCGCGGCGTCGCCGCGGGCATGCGACCGGTTCCTGGAGGCCGCGGCGACCGCCTACGGCTCGCCACCCTCCCTGACGGCCTGGTGGCGGGAGCGGGCCGGCACGGTGGCGCTGGGCCCCTCGCAACACGACTGACGGTCGCGACGCGTTCGCTGAGTCAAACGGGTCGGGTCGGGCGGCGCCCACATACGACGGGTTCCGAACGGATCCCGAACGCTGCGCTCCTTATGGTCGGCGTGCCCTCATGACCGACCGTCCCAGCGCGGTGCAGCTCGCCGAGCGTGCCCTGACGCTGCTGGCCGGCCTGCCCCCGAGCCGTCAGCGCGACGCGCAGGAGCTCCGCTTGCGTGCG
>JBKPHE010000257.1:0-18058 GCA_046744485.1 Actinomycetota bacterium
CGCGTCGTCGTGACCTACGAGGGCCCGCCCGCGGTCGTGTTCCCGGCACCGGGCCCCGCGGCCGCCGCCGACACTGAGGCGCCCGCGTCGGAGGACGACGGCGGCTCAAGTGGGCCGACCCGGGCCCCGCGGGTCCCGGCGGCGGCAGGCCAGCCTCTCGACCCTCGGTGATCGCCGTCGTCGGGGCGGGCCCGGCCGGGCTCGCCGCCGCCTGGCGCAGCGCAGCGGCCGGGCACCAGGTGGTGGTCATCGAGCGGGCCCCGGCCGTGGGCGGGATGGCCGGGTCGTTCGAGGTCGCCGGCCTCAGGGTCGACCACGGTAGCCATCGGCTCCATCCAGCCACGCCGGCGCCGATCCTGGCGGCGCTGCGCGGCCTGCTCGGTGGCGATCTCCAGGTGCGGCCCCGCCACGGGCGCATCAGGTTGCTCGACCGTTGGGTGGCCTTCCCGTTGCGGACCGGCGACCTGGTGCGGCGTACGCCCCTGGCGTTCGCCGTCAGGGCCACCGCCGACGCGCTCACGGGACCGCTGCGCCGTCCCCGAGACGACACCTTCGCCGAGGTCGTGCGAGCGGGACTCGGGCCTGCAGTCCTGGATGCCTTTTACGACCCGTACGCCCGCAAGCTGTGGGACACGCCGCCGGCGGCGCTGGCGGGGGAGCTGGCCCGCCGCCGGGTGAGCGCCGCGTCTCCGGCCGAAATCCTGCGCCGCCTAGCCCGCCGGTCCCGTCCCGCCGGCCGCACGTTCCTGTATCCCCGCCGCGGCTTCGGCGCGATCCCCGAGGTCCTCGCCGAGGCGGCGTGCGGCGCGGGCGTCGCCATCCGCCTCGGGTGCGGGGTCGACGCCGTGCGCCAGCGGCCGGACGGCGGCTGGCGCCTGGCGCTCGACGACGGCACCAGCCTGGACGCCGAGCAGGTGTGGTCGACGGTTCCGCTGGCGGCGCTGGCAGGGATGGCCGACCCGCCCCCGCCCACACGGGCGCTGGAGTCCGCGGCCGGGCTCCGGCATCGGGCCATGGTCCTGCTGTATCTGGTACTCGACCGACCGCAATGGACGGAGTACGACGCCCATTACTTCCCCGGCCCCGAGGTACTCGCCTCCCGGCTCTCGGAGCCCCGGAACTACCGCGACAACCCCGACGACCCCGCGGATCGCACGGTGCTGTGCGCGGAGATCCCGTGCTGGCCGGGCGATGACGTGTGGCGGGCCGCCGACGCTGCGCTCGCCGCCCGCCTCGGCCGGGAGCTGGCGGCGGCCGGGCTTCCCGCGGTCGATCCGGTCGAGGTGGCGAGCCGTCGCCTCCCACACGTGTATCCCGTTTACCGCCCGGGCTTTGCCGACGATCTCGCGGCGTTGGAACGCTGGGCGGCCAACGCGGGCCTGGTCACCTTCGGCCGCCAGGGCCTGTTCACCCCGGACAACACCCACCACGCCCTCGCCATGGGCTGGGCGGCCGCCGACGCGCTTCGCGCCGATGGCACGTTCGACCGTGCCGCGTGGCTGACGGCACGCGACGGCTTCCTGTCCTTCGTGGTGGAGGACTGACTCGGGGGCCGTCAGCGGGGGCGGCCGAGCATGTACGGGATCAGTGCCCGGACGAAGTCCTTGTCCGCGCCGTCGGCGGCGTCGGCGAACGCCACCTCGAAGGCTTCCAGCGCCGAGCCGGCGATGCCCTCGGCGTAGGCGCGGGCGAACTCGATGCTGCCGTACACGTCGAAGAGAGCCCGGATCTCCGCGATCACCTCGGGCCCGCGCGCGCTGGGGTTCAGGCGCAGATAGCGGTCGACAACGTCCCGGTCCGATCCGCTGGCGGCTCCGATCAGGTGGATCAGGACGAGCGTGCGCTTGCCCTCGCGCAGGTCGCCGTTGATCTCCTTGCCGTAGAGCGTCTCGTCGCCGACCAGGTTGAGGAGGTCGTCCTGGATCTGGAAGGCCGCCCCCAGGTGGAACCCGAACCGCACCATGGGCCGGAGGTCGGCCCGCCCACCCCACCCGAGCAGTGCCCCCACGCGCAGGGGGTGGATGGTCGTGTACCAGCACGTCTTGTGCATGATGAGGTCGAGGTAGTCCTCCGGCGCCAGCCGCGCCACGGCGTCGCGCCGCCAGCCGAGCTCCGTCGCCTGCCCTTCGAGGGTACGCAGGGCCATGGTGTCGAACTCTTCGAGGAGGCGTTCGCCCAAGTCGCCGTCGAGGCGGCGGGAGTGCTGCCGCAGCACCTGGTGTGCGAGGACGGCGAGTGCGTCGCCGGCGTTGAGTGCCAGCCCCGGGCCGTGCTCGGCGGGCAGGGTGGGACGTCCCCGGCGGCGCTCGCTCCCGTCGGCGATGTCGTCGTGCACCAGGAAGGCGTTGTGCAGCATCTCGATGGCCACGGCGGCGCCGCGGGCGTCGTCGTCGCGACCGCCGAAGGCTCTGCAGGTAGCCAGGCACAGCGCTGGCCGGATCGCCTTGCCCGGGCGGCTCGGGTACGACCGCACCAGCCGGTAGAGCCAGTCGTGCGGCTCCGCGTCCGGCACCGCCGCCAGCATGGCCCGGCGGATGTCCCGGCCGACCGAGCGCAGGCGTTCGTCGACCGCGCCGGCGTCGATGGCGGCATGAGCGGCGAGGCGGTCGCCGATGGGGGTGCCCTGGGCGGTCGGTGTCGCGGTCACTCGCCGCCTACCACCGTGAGGACGATCGGGAGCCACACGTCGGGCGCACCGGCCACCAGGAGAACGCCGCGGTACACCCCGCCGGGGACATCGTCGCCGATGTCCGCTACGACCACGACGCCGCGGCTCGACCGGGCGGGAAGCTCGTCGAGCATCGGCGGATCGAACCCGAGGTGGGACGCCGGCACCGTGGCTCCGTCGTGGGCACGCAGGTCGCCGCCGTGCAGCCGGAGACTGGTCATTGCCTCGGCGGTGCCGTTGTGCAACCACACCTCCGCCGCGCCGGTGCGTCCGCCACCGCCACCAGCCGTCCCGGCGGAGCCCGCGTCACGGGAACCGTGGGTGACATCAACCCGGATGTGCAGGGCACCGGTGGCGGTACCCCTCCCCAGATCGGCAGTGACGATCTGCTCGCCGTCGAACGTCCCGGCGCCGCCGTCTCGTGCGGCCCCAATCATCGCCTGGAGCCCGTGTTGAAGGACGTCGACCCAGGCATTCACGACGTCGATCGTCGGCGAACCGGTTCGCGGCGCCGGGCCCGTGTTGGCAGCCTCGCCTCCGTGGCGCTCACCGTCAACGGTCCCGATCAGCCTGTCGACTAGCTCACCAGCAGCGATGAGACCGCGGCGCTGCACGTCGGCAAGCGCACGCACCCCGGCCATCGGGCCGAACGTGGGTGGCGCACCGCGGTCGCCGTCACCGTCGCCTCGCCGATCGCCCACCTCAACTCCTCGACTCGCATATGGGCCGCCACCTCGCGATCGAGGTAACGGCCCGCCGACCGGTTAGGCTACGCCACGCACTACCAGTGACGACACGGGGTGGGTGGATGAGCGAGAGGAGCGCTCTCGTGGCCGTGTTGGGCGCGCTCGACACGGCGATCGCCGCGACCGAGGACGCGTCCGAGCGCGAGCAGTTGCAGGCGCGCGTCGCAGAGCTGATCCCCGCGTACGGCAAGCCGGGTGCCGTCGGCTGGTTCCGCCGTGCATTCCGTGACGAGGGCCCGCCGCCCACCCGTGGCGACGCGGAGGCGGCGTTGAGCGATGCTCTCGAGGCACTTGCCGGCACGCGGGGCGTGCAGAGGCCCGAGGAACAACCGTCTCCCCGCATGTTGCCCCACTGGCTCATCGCTGTCGGCGCGGTCGCCCGCGCCCTCCCGCGGTTCCGGGATCCCTCGGAGCATCCGGAGGCAGAACAGGCGGCACGGGCGTTGATGGTTCCGGGCCTGGTGGCGAGCATGCCCACGGACCGATCGCCGAACGACGACGAGTTCGGGAACGCGCGAGACGAGGCGCTCGAGCTCCTCAGGTGGCTCTCTGACCCGGAGCTGCTCGCGAGCATCTCCGATTACCCTACTTTTCGCGACTCCAACCGGAACGTGCTCCACCAGCAGATCCTGAGCCAACCTGATCCGTGCGCGGGCGAGCTCGTGGTGGTTGAAAACGTCCGGCGGCCCGATGTCGCCGTGGCGCTGAGGACGAGCGTGTGCGTGACGGGCGTGACGTTGGCCGACTGCGAGCAGACCTTCCTCGACCCCAGCAACTGGGGCGACATTGACGCGTGGTGCGCCATGGAGCCGGATTCGAATCCCGACCACGGGCGGACGTTCCTCGAGTTCGTCGACTTCGACTGCGCGGTGCCTTCGCCATTCGGCGTCGCTGTGTGGCTCGAATTCTCGGACCTGGTGGTCCGGGAAGACTCGCGCATTCTCTCCTACACAATCGCCAACGCTCATGAGAGCGAAGCCGCCGCATCCGGCCTACTGCCCAACGGTGCCGTCACGGTCGACGAGGGCTCTATCAAGGTCACGCTGGAGGAGGATGGCGGCGGGCAGCACCTGCTCGTCGAGACGACCAAGCGCGTGGCGTTCACCAATCCGTCCTTCGACGAGTCCACGATCGGCATCCTCGCCTGCGCTGTCGGCTGGGGCGAGATGGCAATCGACTTCATCAGTGACCTGCTGACGAAAGCGGCCCTCGCACAGGTGGTTCCCTGTATGACAAACCACGGCGACACTGGAGTGACCACATCAGCCGGCACGACGGCGACCGGCTACGCGGCGGGAGCGACCGCCGCCGGTGTGACCGCTGGTGACGCGCTCGACGACGCCACCGCCCTCATGAAGCAGTCGATCGACGACTGCGCTGCGGCCTTCAAGAAGATGTTCGAGACGGCTCTCGGCGCCGGCGGCGCGGCAGCGACGCCGGGCGGGGGCGCGGAAGAGGCTGGGGGCTACACCGCCGACACGCTGGCGGCCGATGTCGGCGCGGCCTTCGCCCGGAGCTTGCAGGCATGGGCCCGCGTCCTCACGGCGGCGACGACGATTGCCGCCCGCATCGCCACGACGCAGCCGCGCCCGGCGCCCGGGCCGGGAGCCGGCGGCGGCTCCGGGCGATCACCAGGCCCGCCAGCAGGCGGGGGCACCAAGTCGAAGCCAGAGGCCTGAGGCGGGCGAGATGGGCCACGGGAGCGGGCCGTCGGCAGTGAGCGAGCCACCCGGCGGAGGGATCGGCTTCGCCGTCGAGGGTCTCATCGAGCAGGCCCACCGCTTGTCGACCCTTGCCGCCGACCAGGCCCTGGTCATCGCCGATCACCTCGACGGGGGCTACACCGCGGACCTGCTGGCAAGGGATGCGGCGCGCTCGGCCGCACTGGGCGCCCTGGGCTGGATTGCGATGGCCGGCGAGCTGCTTGCCGCAGCCACGCTCATCGCGCGGCCGCCGGTCGACCGACCGATCCCCTCGGGCCGGTTCAGCGTCCCTGAAGGCGCGACGCCGTGCAGCCTCCGCCTGGCCGGCCCTCTCAGGCCGATCTACGGCGGGGAGCGGACCCAGCGCTTCCCCCCGCCCCGCGCCCCGAGGGTCACGATCGCGCCCGAAACGTTGGAGGGCGACGCCAGGCATTTTCGCCTCGAGGTCTGGCGCTGGGGGCTACGCGGCATCACGTTCCTGGGTGACGTCGAGGCGCGGACAGACCCACTGTCGGACGAGCCCGACCACGTCATCCCGGTCGACGTCCAGATCCCATGAGCGACGGACAGTGACCGAAGCCGACGAACGCAACCCATCGGCCGATGACATGCTCGACCGAGCGGTGGCGGCGATGAACCGGGGCGACGTGCAGGCGGCCCGCGAGCTCGCCGGCGAGGTCCTTGCCTCCGACGCTGCCAATCCCGATGCGGCGACCCTCCTCGCAGCTGAGCCGGGAGGCGGCGAGCTCCGGCGCGCTTCATTGCTGTTCGTCGACCTCGTCGGCTCGACGTCCCTGTCCGCACGGCTGGACGCGGAGCTGTACAGGGCGCTGGTGCGCCGTTATAAGGCGGTCTGCCGGGAGATCGTCGAAGGCCGCTACGAAGGGCACATCTCCCACATCACCGGTGACGGGCTGCTTGCGGTCTTCGGTTTGCCCACGCCGCACGAGAACGATGCAGAGAGGGCGGTATGTGCGGCGCTCGACCTGCTGCGCGACCTGGACGCGCTGTCGGACCAGATCGAACCAGCGGCGGGCGAGAGGCTCAACGCTCGCGCCGCTGTCCACAGGGGTCTCGTCTACCTCGACATCGAGGAAGACGAGATCTACGGCTTGGCGGCCAACGTGGTGGCACGGCTCCAGGCTCTCGCGGCCCCCGGGACCGTGGTCGTCTCCGAGGAGGTCCGCCAGATCGTGGGCGCGCTCTTCGAGACCGTGGCCGAGCCGCCTCAGCCCGCCAAGGGGGTCGCCGAACCCCTGCAGCCTTTTCGAGTGGTGGCCAAGCGACCAGAGACCCCCGCCCGGGGACGGCACTGGGCGGCCCCCCTCGTCGATCGCCTCGACGAGCTGGCCCATCTGCGGCGGCTGTGGCGCGACGTTTGTGATGGAGGCGGTGTACGACCCCGTGGCGTCCACATTGTTGGCGAGGCGGGCATCGGTAAGTCCCGCCTCGCGGCAGCGCTTGGCGAGGAGGCCGTGATGGAGTTCGCGGCGTGCTTGCAGCTCCTGGGGTCGCCGTTCCATGTCGACGCGAGCCTCTATCCGGTACGCGTGCTCATCGAGGGGCGTTGCAGGCTCGATCGGGACGCCCTGCCGGTAGAGCGGCTGGCTCGGCTCCAGCAAGAGGTTGTATCAGTCGGGCTGCGGCCGGATGAGGTGGTCCCGTTGCTGGCGCCGGTCCTCGACATCCCGCCCGAGGCCGGATTTCGGGTGACGCTCGAGGGACGCAAGCTCCACGAGGAGATCGTTGCCGCCGCCGCCCTCTACTTGCTCGCCACCCTTGACCCCGGACCCGCGCTGCTGCTCGTCGAGGATGTGCACTGGTGCGACGAGGCGACGCTCGACGTCGTCGCCCGGGTGCTGCGAGCCGATCGCGGGCAGGTCCTCGTCGTCACGACCTCGCGGGACAAGCCACCAGCGGTTCTCGGTCGACTGGACCTGATCGAGCTGTCGCCTCTCGATGGCGGTGCTGCCAACGAGCTGGTCAGATCGCTCGATCCTGACCTTGACGACCGTGCGCGTCGCGCGCTGGTCGACCGAGGTGACGGGATGCCGTTGTACATCGAGGAGCTCGTACGCGGCATCGGTTCGCGCGTCGACCGGGTGACCGATGTCGGGCGGCCGCCCAGCGGGGCTCCCGTCCCAGCCACGCAGGCTCCGACGGCGGCACCCGCCGGTCAATCCGGTGCCGTTCCCGATGTACTCTACGAACCGCTGGTGGCTCGGCTCTACGCCACGGGACCGGGTGTGCCCGTCGCCGCCGCTGCGGCGGCCATCGGTCGGGACGTCGATCACCAAGTGCTCGCCCAAGTTGTCGACGTGTCCGACACCGACCTCGACATGGCGTTGGAGGCGCTGCTGGGCGGGCTCATTCTCGAGCGCGTGTTCGGCGGCGACCGACGCTATCGCTTCCGGCACGAGCTGCTGCGGGCCGTCGCCTACGAGGTGCAGCCGCGGGCCGGCCGGCGCGAGTTACACAGCCGCGTAGCCGACGCCCTTGTGCGTGAGGGGGGTGAGGTCGGTGCTGTCGACTGGCGGCTCGTCGCCAGCCACTACGACGCAGCCGGGCAGCCGGCCGAGGCGATCGCGGCCTACGAGCGCGCCGCCGACGGCGCTCGCCGGCTCGGCGCCCTGGTCGAGGCGCGATCACTCTTGAGTCGAGCGATCGAGCTCGTCACAGGTCTCCCGGACGACTCCGGCCGTCGGTCCCAGGAGGTGGGGCTCCGGCTCCGGCGGGGGTTCCTGGCGGCGTCGACCGAAGGCAACAGCTCACCCGACGTCGTGCAGGACTACGAGCGCTGTCTAGAGCTCGGGCTCGGCAACATCGCCGGTGACGACATGTTCAGCACCCTGATCGCCCTGTACGGGCACTACATGGTCCGCGGCGATCTCGGTCGCGCAAACCAGGTGGCTGAGATGCTCCGGTCGGGCGTGGCGGCCGGGCGCGAGTACTACATGCCCGACAACGATGGCGCGTTCGGAACGATCCAGTGGTGTGCCGGTGACTTCGGTGCTGCCCAAGATCGGCTCGAGGCGGCCGTCGCCGGCCTCGCCACACGGGTGTCCAGTCCGGATTACGCCGCCACCTACTTCATGCCCTTCGACGGCCCTGCCTCGGCGCACGGGGGATTGGCGTTGGCACGCTTCATGCGGGGCGACACCCGGGGCGCTGACGAGGAGATCGAAGCGGCGCTCGGCCGCTGCGAGACTCTCGAGTTTCCCCAGGCACCATTCACCACTGCGTTCGCGCGGTACTACGCGTCCTGGATGCTGATCGAACGCGGCGATCTGGCAGGGGCCACTGCAGCCGTAGCGGCGATGGCGGAGATCGGCGAGTCGCACGGGTTCGATCTGTGGTCCCTGGCCGCGGCCACCCAGCAGGCGACGATTGACGGCCTGTCAGCGCTCGCCGAGGGGCGCGGTGACGCCGCTGCGCTTGCCGGGCACGCGCTGGTCATCGAGGGGTTGGCCGACACGTGGAAAATGCTCGACATTGCGCTGTTCCTGATCTTCGTCACGACGACAGCGGGGCGGCTTCGAGCTGCATCCGGTCACCACGAGGCGGCTGGCGCTCGTTACGAGGAGGCGCTCCAGTTCGCGACCACCACGGGCATGCACTTCTACGACTCAGAGGTACTCCGGCTCCGCGCAGAGCTACTTCCCGCCGACGAGGCGGTGTCGGTGCTGCAGGCGGCGCTCGATCTCGCCCGCGCCCAGGGCGCTGTTCCGTTCGAGCTACGTGTCGCCTGCGATCTGCGCGACCGCCACGACCCTGATGGCTTGTCGCTCATTGAAGCCGCCATCGGCAGGTTCGCGCCCGACGCCCGCTATCCCGAGCTCGACGCCGCCCGCGCCCTGCTGGCCACCGCCGGATGAGCAGCCGCCGCCCCCGTGTCGCCATCCTGGGTGGCGGCATGGGTGGCCTTGCCGCCGCCTGGCGCCTCAGTGAGCCTGGCTGGCACGACCGCTTCGATCGGATCGCGGTGTATCAGCGCGGCTGGCGGCTGGGAGGCAAGGGAGCGAGCAGCCGGGGCCGCCACGGCCGCATCGAGGAGCACGGCCTCCACGTCTGGCTCGGGTTCTATGAGAACGCCTTCCGGCTGCTGCGTGAGTGCTACGCCGAGCTCGATCGTCCCGGCACCGACCCCAGCGCGCCCATTCTCACCTGGCGCGATGCAATGCAGCCGGCCCCAAACATCGGATTGGAGGACCGGCACGGGGACGATTGGGGCCACTGGCTCGCCCGCTTCGCACCCAACGACCTCGAGCCCGGCGACCCCCATGGCTGCACCCAGCCGGCGAGCCTCGCTGACTTCGCGTTGCGGGCCCTGCAGCTGGTGGTCGACTTCGTGGAGTCCCTGGCCGACGCCGACGGTCCCGCCATGCCGACGGGGCGGCTGGTGTTGAGTTCGTCGGCCGACCCGCCGTCGTCGATCGCCGAAATCCTGGCAAGAGGGGCGAGGCTGGCCGCGCCCGCCGCGCTGCTCGAGGTGACCCGCCTGGCGCGCGGTATGGTCGACGGCGCCGACCGGCCCCAGGCTGACGGGGCGCTGAGCCACCTCGCCAGCCTCGAGCTGGTGGAGGCCCTGGACCAAACGCATGAGTGGCTGAGCGAGGCCGTCTCCGCTCAGGCGCCCCTGAAGCGCGGCTGGCAGCACACGTCCCTGCTGATCGCGTTGGTGCGCGGCCTTGTGGTCGATGGGGTGCTCACCAACGCCGAGCAGCTGGCCCGGCTCGATTGCGAAGACTTCCGCGACTGGATCAGGCGGCACGGCGCCGCCCCCGAGGCCATCAACAGCGCGTTCCTGCAGGCCATGTACGACATGGTTTTCGCCTACGTCGATGGCGATCCGTCGCGCCCCAGTGGCGGGGCCGGATCGGCGCTGCTCCTCGCGATGAAGATGGCGCTGGAGTACAAGGGCGCCATCTTCTGGAAGCTGCAGGCCGGAATGGGCGACGTGGTGTTTGCGCCCCTGTACCAGGCCCTCCGGCGGCGCGGCGTCGACTTCGAGTTCTTTCATCGCGTCGACGGGCTGCACCTGTCCTCCAATCGGACGGCAATCGAGACGATCACCGTGGGTCGCCAGGCGCGGCTGGCTCCCGGTGTCCAGCGCTACGAGCCACTGGTACGGGTGGGAGGACTGCCGGGCTTCCCCGGCGCCCCCCTGGTGGAACAGCTCGCCGGCGCCGAGGGCATCCAGGACCAGCCGTTCGAGTCGCACTGGTGCGCTTGGCCCGATGCCGAGCGCCGCGTGCTCCGGCGCGGCGTCGACTTCGACATCGCCGTGCTGGCAATCCCGGTGGGCATGGCTCGCATCGTGTGCAGGGAGCTCGTCGACGACCGGCCGGAATGGCGTGACATGGTCGCCAAGGTGGCCACCGTGGCGACCCAGGCGTTCCAGGTGTGGTTGCGGGAATCCGAGCCCGCCCTGGGATGGCCGCATCCCGGCACGACGACGAGCGGTTACGCCGAGCCGTTCGACACCTGGGCTTCAATGCCGCAGCTCATCGATGCCGAGGACTGGCCCGACGATGACCGCCCGGCCGCGATCGCCTACTTCTGCGGCGCCCTGAGCGCGCCCTGGCCACCGGCCGAGGGCGGCGCCGACGGTCCCAGATACCGCGATCGGTATGACGACCAGGTCCGGCAACGCGCGGTGGACTTCCTGGATCAGAACCTGGGACACCTCCTACCGGGGGCCGTGGGCGACCACGGGTTCCGTTGGGACCTGCTGTGCGGACGCGACGGACGAAGCGGCCCTGCGGCGTTCGACTCGCAGTTCTGGACAGCCAACGTCGACCCGTCCGACCGCTACGTGCAAGCGTTGCCTGGGACGAACCACTATCGCTTGCGCTCCGACGAGAGCGGCTACGACAACCTGTACCTCGCCGGTGACTGGACGGACTCGGGTCTCAACGCCGGCTGCATCGAGGCGGCGGTCCTCTCGGGCCTGCAGGCCGCCAATGCCGTGCTCGGCCGGGCCCGCAACCACAGGGTGGTGGGTTACCTACCGGACTGACCGCCGGCATTACGCTCCCCGCGGGTGGACAATCCGCGGGCGCGACCCATGACGGCGTTCCAGGAACGCGTCGGGCGGGTCGCGGTGCGGTGGATGGCCGGCGTCAACACCGCTGCCTACCGGCTGAGCAACGGGCGGGTGGCGGCCCACGTGCCCGGCGGCGCGCCGATCTGCTTGCTCACGACGATCGGCCGGCGCAGCGGCCGGCCCCGCACGGTCCCGCTCCTCTACATCCCCCACGACGACGACCAGATCGTGGTGGTCGCATCGCACGGTGGAATGAGCAGCCACCCCGCGTGGTACCTCAACCTGGTTGCCGAGCCCCGGGCGACCGTCGAAGTCGGGTCGCAGCGCCGCTCGATGATCGCCCGACCCGCCAGCGACGCTGAGCGTTCAGCGCTCTGGCCCGCGCTCGCCGCGGTCTACCCGCACTTCGACGCGTACCAGCGTCGCACGGACCGCATCATTCCGGTGCTGATCCTCGCTCCGACGCCCGATCCCTAGGCGCGCCGAGTATCAGGGCGGCGGTCGCGGTGGCGTCCCGGGCGACCAGGCCCACCCAGCGGAACCAGTCGTCGACGAGGTCGTCGGCGTGATACGTGCCCGCCGACAGCTTGGCGCTCGCCGAGTCCCACAGGTCGATGTAGCGGTTCAGCCGCTCCCCGAGCAGCTCAGCCACGTCGTCCACCGACGGGTCGCCGGTCATGGCACGTCCCGGGGACGGATGGTCCGCTGCACGAGCTCGAGCCACAGTTCAAGCCCGCGCCCGGCCAACGGCGTGAGGTGCTCCCATGCCTCGATCACGTCGGCCGTCATGGTGTCGACCGTCCACTCGTCGCCCTGCAGCGATCGGGCGCCCCACTGCTGGATCAACTCGGTGTTGACGTGTCCCGCGTCCTCGAGCAGCTCCGTCACCCTGCCGACATAGCTCGAGAACCACTCGCCCTCGTCTTGCTCAGCGTCCACCAATCCACAGGCTACGCGATGCCGGGCACACAGGGGTCCTCAACGAGCGGAGGGAGAAGCGTCGCCCACCAGCAGCGGCGGGCCGGCGATGGCCGCATCGGCGACCGCAGTTCCGCTGTCGGCGACGGTCACCGTCCGCAGCTCACGCCAGATGGCCGGCACCACGCGCCGCAGGTAGGGCCCCAGCCGGACGAAGGATCGGCCGTGTTGTCGGAACCGGTAGCTGATCGGCACTTCGGCGTAGCGGTACCCCTTGGCCACCAGGTCCAGCGTGAGCACCTGGGCGTAGTTGAAGTCGTGGACGATCTCGGCATCGGCGGCGGCGGCCGGTGACAGTGCCCGGTAGCCGGACTGCCCGTCGGTCAGCCCCCGTACGCCCCAGCGGCGCACCAGCAGCTTCATTCCCGCGGTTAGGACGCGATTGCCGAACCACCGGTGCGGACGCATGTCGCGGGGCAGGCCGGCGAAGCGCGAACCGATCACGTAATCGGCCCGACCTTCGACGATCGGGGCCACCAGCACCGCCAGCTCCTCCGGGGCGTACTCGCCGTCTGCATCGAGGAAGGCGATGGCGGCCGCCTGCCGCTCCACCCCGCACGCAAGGCCGGCGCGCACGGCGGCGCCGAGCCCGCGATTCCGGTCGAGCGAGTGAACGGTGGCGCCGGCGTCCCGTGCCACGGCGGCGGTGCCGTCGGTGGAACCGTCGTCGACGACCACGACCTCGACCGGGTGCCCGCGCACCTCCGTGGGTGCCCGACGCACGACACCACCGACGGTCAGTTCCTCATCGTGGGCGGGCAGCACCATGACCACGGGGTGGGGGCCAGCGAGCGCAGGGAGTTGCACTGTTAAGCAGTCTTCACGCTTGACCGGTGGTATGGCTAGTCTGCCGCTGATGGCATGCAGAAGATCTCTGGCTGGGGCGGTCCTCACGCTGGCGGTGGCGGCCGGGGGGCCGGCGATCGCCGCGTGCAGCTCGGATGGTGACGAGCGGCTCGTCGTGTACAGCGGGCGTACGTCGAACCTGATCGGCCCGTTGCTCGAGGACTTCGCAGAAGAGTCCGGGATCAGCATCGACGTGCGCTACGACGAATCCGCCAACCTTGCGCTGCTCATCGACGAGGAGGGTGACCGAACGCCCGCGGACGTCTTCATCTCGCAGAGCCCGGGCGCGGTCGGGTACCTGGACGCCGCCGGCCGGCTGGCGCCGCTCGACGGCGGGCTCATCGCCACCGTCCCCGAGGGTGACGCCGCCTCGGACGCCGGCTGGGTCGGCCTCTCCGGTCGGGTGCGCACGCTGGTCTACAACCCCGAGCTCATGGACGACGCCGACCTGCCCGACTCGGTGCTGGACCTGACTGCGCCCGAGTACGCCGGCCGGGTGGCGCTAGCGCCGACCAACGGGTCGTTCCAGGACTTCGTGACCGTGCTGCGCGACCAGCTCGGTGACGAAGAGGCGGCGGCATGGCTCGACGGGATGGCCGCCGGCGACCCGCCGACGTTCGACAACAACACCGCCATCGTCGAGGCCGTGGGCCGAGGCGAGGTGCCGATGGGCCTGGTCAATCACTACTACGCGTTCCGGGCCACGTCCGAGACCCCGGACCTGCCGGTCGAGAACCACTACTTCCCCGACGGCGACCTGGGGTCGACGCTGCTGGTCACCGCCGCGTCGAAGATCGCCGGGTCCGACATGCCCGACGAGGCCACCGAGCTCATCGAGTTCCTGCTCTCGCCGCAGGCCCAGCGGTACTTCAGCGAGGAGACGTTCGAATACCCGCTGGCGGATGGCGCCGAGGTCAACGGCGCGCTGCCGCCGTTCGAGGAGATCTCCAAGACCCGGGTCGACTTGGACGAGCTGGGTGGCGACCTCGAACAGACCACGGCCATGATCGACGAGAGTGGCCTCACCTAGCGGCATTCACGCAGCCGTCACCCTCACCGACCAATCGCCCGAGCCGGTTGGCAGCACGAGCCCGCTGGGCCGGCCGCTGACCGGCACGGCACCCCGGTCGCTGGTCATCGTCTGCGCCGTCATCGGGTTGCTGTTCGCCGCCCCGCTGCTCTACCTGATCTGGCGGAACGTCACCGGCGACGAGGACCTTGTCGACCTGTACCTGTCGCGAGCCACGCTCGTACCGCTGCGCAACACCTTGGTGCTCGCGGTGGCCACCGCGCTCTCCACCGCGATCGTGGGCACGGGCCTCGCCTGGCTCACGACCCGAACCGACCTGCCGCTGCGCCGCCTGTGGGCGGCACTTGCCCCGCTGCCGCTGGTCTTTCCGTCGTTCGTGGGCGGGTTGGCGCTGATGGCGGCGGTGGCGCCCGGCGGACTGCTGGACGCCCCGCTGGGATGGGTGGGCGTGGAGGCCACGCGCCCCGAGGGCTTCTGGGGCGGCTGGCTGGTGCTGACCCTGTTCACGACGCCGTACGTCCTGCTGCCGGTGGCCGCCCGACTGGTGGCCCTGCCCCCGTCGCTGGAGGAGAGCGCCCGGCTGCTCGGGCGCCGCCCGTGGGCTGTGTTCCGCACGGTCGTGCTGCCCCAGATCAGCGGTGCGATCGGCGCGGGGGCGTTGCTGGTGTTCCTGTACACAGTCAGCGACTTCGGCGTGGTGGTGCTGCTCCGCTACGAGACGCTGACCCGGGCGATCTACACCAATCGGTTGCTCGACCGCGACCAGTCGGCGGCGCTGAGCCTGCTGCTGGCGGTGGTGGCCCTGGCGGTGGTCGCGGGGGAGAGGACCCTGGCCCGGCGTCGACATCGAGGCACGCTCGAGGGCGTGCGGACCGCCCGGCCCCTGCGCGTGCCGCTCGGGCGCTGGCGCGTGCCGGCGCTGGCGGCGGTGCTCGCCTGGGTGGGGTTGGCATTGGGCGGCCCGCTGGCGTCGCTCGGGCTCTGGGCGTGGCGCGGGCTCACCGGCGAGACCAACAGCCTCGCGTCCGGCGACCGGGGCCTGGGCGACCTGGTCGAGCCGGCGCTCAACACCACGGGCATCAGTCTGGTCACCGCCCTGGTCGCGATCGCCGTGTTGCTCCCCCTCGCCTACATGTCGGCCCGCCACCGGGCCCGCGCGGCCGACCTGGCCAACGGATTGGTGGCGACCGGGTTCGGCCTACCAGCTCTGGTGGTGGCGCTGTCACTGGTGTTCTGGAGCCGCCAGCTGCCCGAGGCTTGGGGGCTCTACCAGAGCTTCGCGATGCTGGTGTTCGCGTACGTCGTGCACCTCGGTGCCCAGTCGCTGCGGACCGCGCAGGTGGCGGTGGGGTCGGTTCCTCGCCGGCTGGACGAGTCGGCGCGCGTGCTCGGCGCCGGTCGGCTCCGGCGGTTCGTCACCATCGAGCTCCCCCTGATGCTGCCAGGGCTCGCCGCGGGTGCCGGCCTGGTGCTGCTGTCGACGATGAAGGAGCTGCCGATCACGCTGCTGATGTCGCCCCTCGGGTTCGAGACCCTCGCCACCCGGATCTGGGAGGACGCCGAGGCGGTCTTCCTCGCCGAAGCCGGCCTGGCCAGTCTGGTGCTGGTCGCCCTGTCGGGGATCCTGACGTGGCTCCTGGTCGTGCGGCGCACGGAGCGCCTGGCGTGAGCTCCACCGGCAATCCGGCAACCCGAGGCCACCGGTTCCACGAAACCCAGCCCGAGGTCATGGGTTCCGAGCCCGGAACCGATGACCTCGTCCTCCCCCTGGCGGAACCAGTTGCCTCGGGTGACGCCCCGCGCCCGTGGGTCCGGACGACGGCCGGCGCGGCGACGCTCGTCGGCGTCGTGGTCGCCGCCTGGGCGATGATCGCCGTTCCGGCCCGCGCCACCTATGGCACCCTGACGACCGCCGACGTGCCGCAGTACCTGCTGACGGCCCTGAGCCTGTTCGAAGACGGCGACCTCCACATCGACGACGAGCTCGCCGAGGCCCGGTTCGTGCCCTTCCACGAGCTCGACCTGCCCGTGCAGACAGAGGTGCTGGACAACGGCCGCCAGGTCAGCCCCCACGACCCGCTGCTCCCGGCGATCCTCGCCGTGCCGATGGGCCTGGGTGGATGGGCGGCGGCCAAGGCGACGCTGGCGGCCCTCGGCGGTGCACTGGCGGCGCTCCTGGTGTGGACCGCCCACCGGCGCTTCGCCGTGCCGCTCGGCGTCGCCGCGGGCACCGTCCTCGCCTTCGGTGTGACAGCCCCGCTCTCGGCCTACGCGTCCCAGGTCTATCCCGAGCTGCCGGCGGCGTTGGCCGTGACCGCGGCGATCGCCCTCCTCACGGGTGGTCGGGGCCGTTTCGCGCTGGTCGGCTTCGGGCTGGCGGTGACTGCGCTGCCCTGGCTGGGGGTCAGGTACGCGCCGGTGGCCGTCGGCTTGGTGGCCGTGGCGGTCGGCACGCTGGCGGGCGAGCGCCGCCTCCGGGCCGCCGTCTCGATGGTCGTCCTGGTCGGCCTGGCCGGGGCGGCGTACCTCGGCGCCCATCGCCTGCTGTACGGCGGCTGGACCGTCTACGCCGCGGGCGACCACTTCACGGGCGGCGAGCTGACGGTGATGGGGAGGGATCCCGACTACTTCGGGCGCACCCAGCGGCTGGGCGGCCTGCTGCTGGACCACGGCTTCGGGCTGGCGGCGTGGATGCCGGCCTACCTGCTGTCGGTCCCGGCCCTGGCGGCCATGGCCCGCCGGCGGCCGGCAGGATGGTGGACGCTGGTGGTGCCGCTCGCCACCGGTTGGGCCACGGCGACGTGGGTGGCCCTGACCATGCACGGCTGGTGGTGGCCCGGCCGCCAGGTGGTGGTCGTGGTTCCGTGCCTGGTGCTCGCCGTCGCCTGGTGGGCCGGCCACACGCCGGCGGCGCGGGGCGTCATCGCCGCGGCGGGGGTGTTCGGGGCCCTGGCGTGGGGCTGGCTGGTGGTCGAGGTGCTCGACCGCCGGCGCACGCTGGTCTTCGACTTCGAGTCGACGGCCAACCCGCTCTACCGGGCGTGGCGCCTGTTGCTCCCCGACTATCGGCACCCGGACGCGGGCGATTGGCTCCTTCAGGCGGTTTGGTTCGCGGCGCTGGCCGCGGTTGCCCTGCTCGCCTTCAGGCGCTCGCCGAGACCGGCGCCGGTTCGTCGGCCGTGACCAGGATCCGGGCGGTGGCGAACGCCCCGATCCCGACGTGGCGACCGTCGATCTCCACGGTCGCCGTGTGGTCGGGCGACACGGCCGTGACCACGCCGGAGCGACCGGGCTGCACCGCGGCGTCCTCCAGGAAGTCGAGGAGTCCGGGCGTGAACTCCAGCTCCTCGGGTATGCGCGTCACCGTGAACGCCGTGCCCACCGGGAGGTCCGACAGGGCGACTGCGGCGGGGGCGGCGTACTCCGATCCCGGGATCGGGTTGCCGTGGGGGCAGGTGGTGGGGTTGTCGAGCAGCCGGTTGATGGCACGCTCCACCGCCTCCGAGATGACGTGCTCCCACTTGCCGGCCTCGACGTGGGCGTCGGCCCACGACAGCCCGAGGATGTCGGTGAGCAGCCGCTCGGCCAGGCGGTGCCGGCGGACCACCTGCTCGGCCAAGTGCCGGCCGTCGGCGGTGAGGTTGATGGTCGAGCCATCGAGCGACACGAAGCCCTCGACCTGCATGCGCTTGATCATCTCGGACACCGCTGGCCTCGAGACGTGCAGCCGCTCGGCGATCCGCGCCTGGATGACGTCGACGTCGTCTTCCTTCAGCTCCCAGATCGCCTCGCAATACTCCTCGAAAGCGGGGTGAAACTCGGGAGTCTGGTACTGCGGCACGGCGCCAGCCTACAGCTGGGTGTCCCCGTCTGACCTGGGCCTTGGGCCCAGACGCGCCACCGGGCCGCCGAGGCGGCCCGATGTCCGAAACAGCCAGGGGGGCGGGGCGGGCGGGCGGACAGGCACCCCGCCCCCAGCTGGCCTGTCCCCCCACGCTACCCCATGTCTTCGGTGGACAAACCCCGTCGGCCGAAAGTTTG
>JBKPHE010000075.1:0-7138 GCA_046744485.1 Actinomycetota bacterium
GCGTCCTGGCCGCCCTAGCCATCGGGGCCGTCGCCGGCCTCTACCCGGCCACGCGCGCCGCCCGCCTTGCCCCCACCGACGCCTTGAGGACCGTCTGATGCCTGGCTTCGATCTCACCCGAGGAGTCGGCCGCCGGTTCGATCGCCGGCGCACCGTGCTGGTGATCGTCACCCCGCTGGTTGCCGGCGCCATCGTGCTGGCGGTCGTCACCCGCGGGAACGGCGCTGTCGACGTTGGCGGGCTCGGCCCGACGGTCGTCGCTGAGCCGCGGGACCTGGCCACGACGCTCGAAGCCTCCGGCTCGCTGCAACGCTCCGACGATTACACGGTGGCGTACGCGGCGGCGCTCCCATCCGACGGCGGCAGCGGCGGCGGTGACGGTGGCGGTGCCAGCGACGACGGCGGCAGCGGCGACGGCGGCGACGGGGATGTGAATCCGGTGTCGTACCTGACGGGGCCCAGCAGCACCAGCTCGTCGAGCACCACCACGTCGAGCACGACGTCAACCACGAGCCCGTGCTCCCCAACGGGTACGTCCCCCACATCAACGTCGTCGTCGAGCACCACCTCGACCACTCCCTGCCCCACCACCACGTCCACGACGTCGACCACCACGCCGACGTCGTCGACGTCGACCACCAGCCTCCCGCCGTCGAGCACGCCGACCACGCGGCCCCGATCTGGCGGCGGCGGCACGTCGTCGCCACCGCTGGCCGATGCCGGTCCGGCGGGCGGCAGCGACGGTGGTGCGGGCCCCGGCGCGGGCGACGCCGCCGCCCCCGGTGGAGGCGACGGTGTCGCACCCAACGGCCCGTCGGACGGCGGCGATGGGGGAGACGGCGACGAGGTGCCGTCGGCCATCTTGACCAGCCTCCTGGACGTGGGCGCCAGGGCCGACCGCGGCACGGTGCTCTACACGGCAGACCAGCAGCCGGTCGTCGCCCTCATCGGTGACCTGCCTGCGTGGCGCACGCTGGAGCAGGGCGTGGACGACGGCGCCGACGTGCGTCAACTCGAGGAGAACCTCGTCGCGCTGGGCTACGGCGACGACCTCGACGTCGACGAGACCTTCACGGCGGACACAGCAGCGGCGGTCGAGGCCTGGGAAACCGACCTCGGGCGCGCCGCCCCCGATGGCGTGGTGTCGATCGGCGACGTCGTCTTCCTGACTGCGCCCGGCGACGTGCTGGGCCACGAGGCCTCGGTGGGCGACACGCTCGAAGCCGGGTCACCGGTCATGACCGTCGGCTCCGAGCAGCGGATCGTCGTGGCGGACGTCGACGCCACGGAGGCGGGCGGCTGGACCGCGGGCTCGACGGTCGATCTCGAGTGGGCCGACGGGACCACCACCGAAGGCACGGTGATCGGGACCGGCAGCGAGGTTAGCGACGGGCAGGTCGAGCTGACCGTGGCCGTCAAGAGCGACTCCGGCTCTGGTGACCGGCGCAGTGGTGCCGAGGCCACCGTCACCCTGGTCGACGCGCAGCGTAACGGCGTGATCGCGGTGCCCGTGGCGGCGATCATCGACGACCGGGGCTCACCCGCAGTGCGCGTGGCGCAGGACGACGGTCCCGACCAAATCGTGCCGGTCGACACCGGCCTCGTCGCCGACGGTTGGATCGAGATCACGGCCGGCCTCGACGGCGGCGAGGAGGTCCGACTCCCCGGCTGACCGCCGGTCGGGAACCGGGCGGATCTCGGGCGACATCCTTCAACCGTCCGTCGGCCGATGCCGAGATGGGGGAGCGTGCCGGAATCCGGTGCGAATACGGATACCGGCGGGCAGCTGTCCGTCCTCGTCGCCGAGAACGTTGACGACGGCCGCTACAGCCTCGACGGCTACGCCTCGGCCAACTACGGGCTCCCACTTCACGAACTCGAGAGGTTCAGGCCGTGGTTGCCGGCCCCCGGGACCATGTGGTGTCTCACCTGAGCCGCTACACCGACGCCGGCGCCCGCCACCTGGTCGTCAGGATCGGCGCTCTCGATCTCGCGTCGCAGCTGGATCAGCTCGATCAGGTCGCCGAGATCATCCCCATTCTCAAGCGATAGCCCCGGATGGCTTGCTCATCCATGCCGTCGGCGGCGCAGCCGGCTCGCCGTCGACGCCAAGAGGCGCAGGCGTCAGCGGCCACGCGCCTCGACGATGGGGGACATGGGCAGCTCGTCGTACGCGCGGCTATGCGTCCGGGGCTGCCGACCCCGGGCGATCTCGTTGTCACATCGGCGGCTTTTGGTTCGTCACTTGTATGACGGATGGCGACGAAGGAATGTGACCAATGGCGAAAGCCGATTTGCTGACCGACCGGTTCGAGGCCAGCCGGGCCCACCTGCGGGCCGTGGCCTACCGGATGCTCGGCTCCTACACCGAGGCTGACGACGCGGTCCAGGAGGCATGGCTCCGGGCCGACCGCGCCGACGCCGGTGGCATCGAGAACGTCAGCGGATGGCTGACGACAATCGTGGCGCGCATCTGCCTGGACAAGCTGCGGACGCGCCGGTCACGACCCGAGGCGCCCAGCGGCGCCCACCCTCCCGAACGCACTGTCGTCGTCGGCGGCGAGATCGATCCCGCGGACAATGCCGTCGTGGCGGACTCGGTTGGATCCGGCCTGCTGATCGTGCTCGACGTGTTGTCGCCCGCAGAGCGGGTCGCCTTCGTACTGCACGACATCTTTGCCGTCCCCTTCGACGAGATCGGCCAGATCGTCGGGCGATCCCCGGACGCGGCGCGACAGCTCGCAAGTCGTGCGCGGCGTCGGGTGCAGGACAGGCGGGTGAGCCCGAACTGGACCTCACCCGTCAGCGAGAGGTCGTCAACGCCTTCCTCGCGGCCTCCCGTGGTGGCGACTTCGACGCTCTGTTGGTGCTGCTCGACCCCGACGTCACGGTCAGGGCTGACGACACCGCCGTGCGCATAGGGGCGCCCAGGGTGACTCGGGGTGCGGCGACGATGGCCGCTTGGGCCACGCGAGGCGCCAGTGCGGCGCACCTCGCACTCGTGGACGGCGCGGCCGGCCTCATCTGGGCGCCGGGCGGGCGCATCCGAGGGGTGGCGCGCTACACCATCCGCGACGGGAAGATCATCGCGATCGACCTCGTCGCCCACCCCGAACGCATGAGGCAACTCGACATCGTGGTGGTCGACGCGTGAAGAGTTGGTGGTCCATTGGCCTCAGCGGGGGTGATGGCGGCAGATGGCGGTCCATCGGCCTCAGCGGGGTAATGGCGGCAGGTCGGGTTTCCCCGCGTCGGTGACCGTCTCTGTCAGGACCCAATGGGCGTTGCGTCGACGAGGGCCGCGTATTGACGTTCGAGCGCCTTGGCCGCTCCGCTGCGCCAGCTCTCGGCCAGGGACTCCGACATGGGGTCGGGGAAGATCTCCTCATCGCCGTTGTCCACTCCGTCGAAGATGGCTCGGGCAACGGAGCCTGCAGAGGCCTTCGGTGCGTCGAGGTCCCGTGACATGTCGGTGTCCACGGGGCCGGCCAGGACGGCATGAACCTTGACGCCCTGGCGGGCCAACAGGGCCCGCAGCGATTGTGAGAGGGAGAACGCGGCCGCCTTCGAGATCGAATAGGCCGGGATGAGCGGCAAGGCGGCGAGGGCCGAATTGGACAGGACGTTGACGATGGCTCCCTGAGAACGAGTCAGCAACGGCAGGAAGGCCTGGGTCACGCCGTAGGTGCCGAAGAGGTTGACGGCGAGGTGCTGCTCGAGCGCGGCACGATCGCTCAAGTCGTCGTACATCGCCACGCCGGCGTTGTTGATGAGGATGTCGAGGGACTCGACTGTGTCGACCGCTGCGCGGATCTGCTCTGGGTTGGTCACGTCGATGGTCAGGGGTGTGACGCGCCCATCCGAATGGGCCAAGGGCTGGCGTGTACCGGCGTACACCCGCTTGGCGCCTCTGCTCAAGGCTTCCTCGACCAACGCCTGGCCGATGCCGCGGTTGGCCCCGGTGACCAGCACGGTCTTGTCTGCAATCGTCATGATCGCTTCCTTTGGGCTTCCGACGCTCGGAGCGTCCGAGTCGGTTCTGGGTTCGGAGGGGAGGCGTGGGGTCGCGCTTCCCACCGTCTGCAACTGCCACGTCGCGAAAAAGTCGTCGGTCACCGGGCGGTCGGGGTGCCACGCGCCGCGCCGCGACGACTATCGGCGGGCCGAGCAGTTCTAAATGCGACGGGGATCGACCCCGCCCAGCCTGAAAGGCGGCTCGAGATGACATCGTCGGACAAGACAAGTTCCACCGCGCTAGTCACAGGCGCGAGCCGGGGCTTCGGCCGGGCGATCGCCACGGCGCTGCACGCCGAGGGCACCAACGTGGTTGCGGTGGCCCGCAACGCCGAGCTGCTCGCGTCATTGCGCCACGAACTGGGCGACGAGCTCACCACGGAGGTGGCCGACGCCGCCGACCCGGTCGTCGCGGGGAGCCTCATCGAGCAGTATCGACCGGACACCCTCATCCTGAACGCCGGTGCCCCGCCGTTGATGCGCCCCATCCAGCACCAGACGTGGCAGTCGTTCAGCCGCAACTGGGACGTCGACGTGCAACAGGCATTTCATTGGATCCGGGAGGCATTGCTTCTCCCGCTCCACCCCGGGAGCACTGTCATCGCGATGTCCAGCGGCGCGGCGGTGGCCGGCTCACCGCTCAGCGGCGGGTACGCGGGGGCCAAGTCCACGATCCGGTTCATCACCGCCTACGCCGCGGACGAGTCGGAGCGGGCAGGGCTGGATATCCGCTTCATCTCGCTGCTGCCGAGGTTGACACCGGCGACAGAGCTCGGATCGGCGGCGGTAGCGGCCTACGCCCGTCGCGACGGCCTCGACGTCGACGAGTACCTCGCCCGTTTCGGCCAGGGCCTCACCGCTGCGGAGGTCGGCAAGGCGACGGTCGACCTGGTGACGTCGTCCGAGCACGCGCCGGGCGCGTACCTGCTGACACCGGCTGGGCTGACCCGCGCCGGATGAGTGCGGCGGTTCTACGCTGGCGTAGTGAGCGCGGAAGGCGCCAGCCATGCGATCCCGGCCGACCAGTTGGAGCAGTACCGCCGGGAGCTGGTCGGCTACTGCTACCGCATGCTCGGCTCGATCTACGAAGCCGAAGACGCGGTCCAGGACACGATGCTGCGCGCCTGGCGGGCGCTGCCGAGGTTCGAGGATCGAACCGGGCTGCGTCCATGGCTCTACCGGATCGCCACCAACGTCTGCATCGACATGTTGAAGGGGCGCTCGCGGCGCGCACTGCCGATGGACGTTGCGCCCGTCACGGCCGGCGAACTGCGTCGGGGTGATCCTCGACCCGAGGCGACCTGGATCCAGCCGGCACCCGACAGCCTGGTCCTGCCGGCGGACGGTGACCCCGCTGAGCGCGCCGTATCGCACGAGTCGGTACGGCTCGCATTCATCGCAGCGCTGCAACACCTTGCTCCCCGGCAGCGAGCGGTGCTCATCCTGCGAGACGTGCTGCGCTGGCGCGCCGCGGAGGTGGCAGCCCTTCTGGAGACGAGCGCCGACGCGGTCAACAGCGCGCTCCGCCGGGCCCGCGCCGCGGTCGCAGCAATCGACCACGACTCGACACCGAGCCAGCCCACTATGCGCGATCGTGAGCTCCTGGCTGCCTACATCGACGCCTTTGAACGCAACGACGTCGACGCGCTCGTTGGTCTGTTGCGCGACGACGCCATCCTCGAAATGCCGCCCTTCGAACTCTGGATGCAGGGGCCCGACGACATTCGGCGCTGGCTTCTCTCCGTTGACGCCTTTGGCCAGGAGCTGCTCACGCCGGTCAGCGCCAACGGGTCGCCGGCCGTCGCGGTCTACAGGCCACAGGCGCCGGGAGGCCCGCCGACGGCATTCTCGATCCAGGTGCTCGACATTGTTGCCGGGCGCATCAGGGCCATCCACGTCTTCCTGGACCCGGCACTGTTCGAACTGTTCGGCCTTCCTATCGACCCGGCCTCCTAGGTTGGTTCCGGCCTGCGCTCAGCTCCTGCGCATGGGCGGTTCGCAGCGCTCCACGGACGAACGGCAGCGCGGGCACAGGTGCACGACGTCGCTGAGTCCGACGAACTCGAGAAGCTCGGCCAGGCCCCCGTTGGCGCCGTGAAGCCGGAGCCGGCGTCCGCACCGGGACGCAGCGACCTGGAGTCGTGCCAACGCATCCACGGCACCGAGATCGGCTGGTACCAGCCACGACACGTCGAGATCGACTGCCTCGTGCCCCGCGGGCGCCGCTGAGGGTGCCGACCCGTCGGACCGAGCGCCACGATTTCGCCGCCTCCCGTGCACATCGTTCGACATCCGCAGCGTTCTCTCCTGTCGGCCAGCCGAGCCCTACGGAAGGAACTGCCCCGGGAGTCGAAACTCGTCACACTGGCCGAGCTGGTCACCGACGTGAGCCCCGGCCGACCCCGAGCGGCTTCGGCGGCGCTCGGGTTCGCCTGGGCGCCAACGGTGGGCCGATCGTTCTGTCTCACGTCCCGGGGCGCCGGGAAGGCCGTCCACGAGGGCCGGCAGCTCGGCCAGCCGGGGAGCGAACAGGTTGTGCAGCGGCTTGACGGTGATCTCCGTCTTGCTGTCAATGCCCAGCTGCTCGAGGGCGGGCAGCATCCGCCGTTGGGCGAACTCCTCAAAGCACGCGGCGTCGTCGACCCCCCGGTGACCGCCTCGGCGGCGGCGGCGGCCGCCCACCGGTGGGTTGCCCGGTCATGGACGTCGGTGCATCCGTGGGGATCGGGCCGGGTGTTCCAGAACTTC
The DNA here is from genome assembly GCA_046744485.1 of Actinomycetota bacterium. GTDB lineage: Bacteria > Actinomycetota > Acidimicrobiia > Acidimicrobiales > VFJN01 > DASQUK01. The sequence continues at coordinate 6,763 of JBKPHE010000075.1, forward strand.
GCCGACCCGGACCTCGAGAACTGGGCGGACGCCTACTACGGCACGAACTACGAGCGTTTGGTGCCCATCAAGTCCCGTTATGACCCGCGCACCATCTTCCGCTTCCGCCAGTCCCTTCGGGCCAGCTAGGCACGCGATCGCGGGGCATCCTCGGTAGACCCCAAAATCCGCCGCGGCAGGAATCGTCGGGGCGTTGGGACCGTGCGCGCCCGCGCCCACTCAGTCGGCGCCTGCGATCGTGGCGAGCATTGGCTCGATGCTGAGGTCGGCCAGAAGGAGCAGGTCCTCGCTGGGCACCACGCGGCGCAGCTCCGTGAGCACGGGCGCATGGTCACCGGCGACCGCGGCGTCTGTGTGCCGTCGCAGGGCGTTCACG
>JBKPHE010000203.1:0-9675 GCA_046744485.1 Actinomycetota bacterium
GCGGGCTCTACACGATCCGCCACTCGACGGCCCACGTCCTCGCGCAGGCGGTCCTCGACCTGTTCCCTGACGCCACGTTCGGCATCGGTCCGCCGGTCGAGGACGGCTTCTACTACGACTTCCAGCTGCCGGGCGGCGCCACTTTCACGCCCGAAGACCTCGAGCGCATCGACACGCGCATGCGCGAGATCATCGACGAGCAGCAGGCATTCGTGCGGGACGAGATCCCGGCCGACGACGCGCGCCAGATCTTCGCCGATCATCCCCTGAAGCTCGAGATCATCGCCGACGCCTCGACCGATCCGATGTCGGCAACCAGTGGCGCCGGTGCCGTACGCACCTACGAGAACCCGCCCGCCAAGCCGAAGGAGCATCCGCCGTTCCGCGGCCGCCCGGGCTTCGTCGACCTCTGCCGGGGGCCACACGTCGCGGACACCGGGCGGCACCTCGGGCACTTCAAGCTCATGCGGGTGGCCGGCGCCTACTGGCGGGGCGACGAGCACAACGCGCAGTTGCAGCGCATCTACGGCACTGCCTGGGACAGCCGCAAGGCGCTGGAGGCGCACCTCCATCAGCTGGAGGAGGCGGCGAAGCGCGACCACCGCAAGCTCGGTGTCGAGCTGGACCTGTTCCACTTCCCACCCGAGGTCGGCAGTGGTCTGCCCGTCTACCACCCCAAGGGCGGCCTGGTCCGCAAGCTCATGGAGGACTACAGCCGCGCCGAGCACGAGCGCGCCGGCTACGAGTTCGTGTTCACCCCGCACATCGCCAAGGCCGAGCTGTTCGAGACCAGCGGCCACCTCAGTTGGTACGCCGACAGCATGTACCCGCCCATGGAGCTCGACGAGGGGCAGAAGTACTACCCCAAGCCGATGAACTGCCCCATGCACGTACTCATCTACGCGTCGCGGCAGCGGTCGTACCGCGAGCTGCCGCTGCGACTGTTCGAGTTCGGGACGGTGTATCGGTACGAGAAGTCGGGCGTGGTGCACGGCCTGCTGCGGGCGCGGGGCTTCACCCAGGACGATTCGCACATCTTCTGCACCTCGGAGCAGCTCGCCGGCGAGCTGAGCAGCTTGCTGGCGTTCGTGCTGAAGCTGCTGCGCGACTTCGGGTTCGACGAGTTCGAGGCCGAGCTCTCGACGCGGCCCGACGAGTTCGTGGGCGAGATCGCCGACTGGGACGAGGCCGAGGTGGCGCTGCGCCAGGCGATCGAGGCGGCCGGCATCCCCTACGTGGTGGCGGAGGGTGAGGGGGCCTTCTACGCCCCGAAGATCGACGTCCACGTGCGCGACGCCATCGGGCGCCGCTGGCAGCTCTCCACGTTGCAGGTCGACTTCCAGGAGCCGGGCCGGTTCGGCATCGAGTACGTGGGCGCCGACAACCAACGCCACCGGCCCCACATGATCCACCGGGCGCTGTTCGGCTCGTTCGACCGGTTCTTCGGCGTGTTGCTCGAGCACACGGCGGGCGCACTGCCGGCCTGGTTGGCTCCGGTGCAGGTGCAGGTGCTGCCGGTGCGGTCCGACCACCAGGCATACGCCGAGTCAGTGGCGGAGCGGCTGCGCGGGGAGGGCCTCAGGGTGGACGTGTCCGATGCCGACGAGCCGCTCGGGGCGCGGATCCGCAAGGCCAAGCTCGAAAAGGTCCCCCACGTCGTCGTGGTCGGAGACGACGACGTGGCGAACGACACGGTGGGCGACAACCCCCGCGGTGGCGCGGTGGAGCGCGACCTGCCGGTGGCGACCTTCGTGGAGCGGTTGCGCGACGAGATCGCCGCGCACAGGTGACCGGCGAGAGCGGGCACGAGCCCGGGCCCCGTGTGATGGATCGCCTGTGGGCCGGGTGGCGGTCGTCGTACGTGGCGGTCGCGGGGAACGGCGAACCGGTGGACGAGCGATCGCTGTTCCGGCGCATCCTCGCCTCGGGGCTGTCCGACGACGAGACCCACATCGTGTGGCGGGGTGAGCGGATCTTCGCCATCCTCAACGCCTACCCCTACACCTGCGGCCACGTGCTGGTGGTGCCCTACCGGGAGGTGGGCGAGCTCGAGGACCTCACGCCGGATGAGTCCGCCGAGCTGTGGGCGGCGGTGCGGGACGCGGTGGTGGCGATCAAGGCCGCCTACGCGCCCCAGGGGGTGAACGTGGGGCTCAACCTGGGCCAGGCGGCGGGAGCGGGGATCCCGTCGCACATGCACGTCCACGTCCTGCCCCGCTGGAACGCCGACTCCAACTTCATGACCGCGGTGGCGGAGGTGCGGGTCCTCCCCGAGCCCCTGGGCGACGCCTGGCGCAAGCTGCGTGCCGCCTGGCCGGCGCCCGATGGCGGGTGATTTCATGTCGGCCGTGCCCGACGAGGCCCAATCCCCCCACGACGAGGACGTCGTCGACGAGCTGCCCGAAGATCTGCGCGCCGCCGGCTATGTCGGCCCCTACCTGTTCCCCGACAACAACCGGCGGCGCATCCCGGGGTACCTCTACCTGGCGACGGCGGCTGCGTGCGTGGCCGTGTGGCTGCTCGTCGACGACTCGCCCTACGTCAACGGGGGCTTCCTGTTCGCCGCCGCCCTGCTGGCGATCGTCGGCGCCTACCAGCTGGTGACCGCATGGAGCCTGGAGGTCGACGAGCAGGACGCCCTGGTGGCGGCGTCGCGCACCGTCGGGTTCCCCGTCGGCCACGCGTCGGCTCAGATGGGTTGGCGTGGCCTGCTCAGCCGCCCGACGTGGCGCATCCTGCTGTACTCGGACGAGAACCCGCCGGCCAAGCGGGGGCTGGTGCTTGTGGACGGCCACGACGGCGAGGTGGTCGAGCACTTCGTCGAAGAGAATCCCGAAGACTGGTCTCGGCTGACGTAGGGCGTCCCCTGCCGCCGGCGAGGGGCCTCAGTCCGGCTCGATGGGCCGGCCGCGTACGGCTGCCAGCACCTTTTCCGCCTCCCGCAGGTGGGTGACGCCGGCATCGACCGCAGCCCGGGCGATGTCGAGCGCGGTGACCGTGCGGCCGGCGCCGTTGCCGACCACGGCGGGGCGCGTCCAGTCCCCGGCCGGCACGTGGTCGATGCGGTCGGCCATCGCGTTTGCCTCTGCCCCGAGCTCCCTTAGGGGCCCGTCCACCGGGCCCGGGGAAGCGCCCGGGCTCGACGAGGCGGTGGGATCGACATCGGCGGGCGCAACCGACGGCGAGTCGGCGGTGAGGACCCTGGCCAGGGCGCGGTTGGCCCCGGCGATGAACCGGGCGGCGGCCACGACGTGGTCGGCAGCCGACCAGCCCCCGGCCCGACGGTGCGCCAGATCGTCGGGCGACTCGTCGTCGCTCAGGCCGGCGAAGAGCCCCCGGTAGCGGCGCTCGAGACCACGCAGCGCAACGACGGCGTCGGATGGGGAGAGCTGTGACAAGTCCATTTGGCTGGTTCTAGCGCGTCGAACCTTGCCAGCCTGGCCGGATGACGATTCCGGCGACGGAGCCACCCGCCCCGATCCTCGGCACTCGTTCGCATGCGGCGCGGGGCTACGTGCAGGTGATCGTGGCGGCGGCGCTGTTCGGCACCAACGCCAGCATCTCCAAGGCGGTGCTCGACGCCGGGATCGCGCCCCGCCAGCTGGCGGCGCTGCGCTGCACGGGTGCCGCGGTCGGATTGCTGGTGGTGTTGGCCGCGCTGGGCTCGTTGCCCCGGCTGCGGGTACCACGGGGGAGCCTTCCCCACCTGGCGGTGCTCGGCGTGGTCGGCGCGGCGCTCATCCAGTGGTTCTACTTCGAGGCCATAGACCGGCTGCCGGTGGGCATCGCCATCCTCCTCGAGTTCACCGGTCCGGTGCTGGTGGCGGTGTACGCCCGGGTGGTCCAACGTCAGCAGGTCGGCGGGGGTGTCTGGGTGGCGCTGGGGTTGTCGCTGGCCGGCCTCGCGTTGGTGGCCGAGGTATGGACGGACGCCCGGCTCGACGCCGTCGGCCTGGCAGCGGGCGTGGCAGCCGCGGCCTGCCTGGCGACGTTCCTGCTCGTGGGCCGCCACTCGTCGGGAACGATCGATCCCCTGGCGTCGGCATTCTGGACGTTCGCCTTCGCCAGCCTGTTCTGGGTGCCGCTCGAGCCGCTGTGGCGCGTCGAGGGGTCTGTCCTGGGCGAGGCAACCTCGCTCGGGGGGCGGCTGGACGGCATCGACGTCCCGGGGTGGGTGGCGCTCGGCGCGGTCATCGTGCTCGGGACGTTATTGCCCTACCTGCTCGACCTGGCGGCGCTCGCACACCTGTCGGCGACGACGGTCGGCGCCGTGGGCATGCTCGAGCCCGTCGTTGCCACGCTCGTCGCCTGGGCGTGGCTGGAGCAGTCGCTGAGCCCGGGGCAGGTGCTCGGGGGGCTGGTCATCCTTGCCGGAGTCGGCATCGCGCTGCGGGTGAGCACCGACGTTGCGGCTGTTCGGGCGGAGCGTCGTCCCGCAACCCCAGTGTGAGGCCGGTAGCTTGCCAAGCATGAGCGAGCGTCCCGAAGGACCAGAGAGCGAGCCCGGCCCGAGCGGCCGTGGGAGCGGAAAACCGCGCGTCGACAGCCCGAGCGGCCCGGCCGAAGGCCAAGAGCGGGAAGCAAGGTCGATCTATGACGTGAGCATCAGTTCCCTGGATGGCCGCCCCGCCGACCTCCACGACTACGAGGACCGGGCGGTTCTGCTCGTGAACGTGGCGTCGCAGTGCGGGTTGACGCCGCAGTACACCGGGCTGGAGGAGATCCACGAGCGGTTCGTCGGCCGCGGCTTCACCGTGCTCGGTGTGCCCTGCAACCAGTTCGGCGCCCAGGAGCCGGGCTCCGCCGAGGAGATCGCCACCTTCTGCTCCACCAACTACGGCGTCACGTTCCCGTTGACCGAGAAGATCGAGGTCAACGGCCAGGGCCGCCACCCGCTCTACCAGCAGCTGGTGGACGTGCCCGACGCCGCCGACGGGCACACCGGCGACATCCGCTGGAACTTCGAGAAGTTCGTCCTGGCGCCCGGCGGCAAGGTCGTCGCCCGCTTCAACCCCATGGTCGAGCCCACCTCCGGCCAGGTGGTGGCGGCCATCGAGGAGGTCCTCCCGGCCTGATCCGAGGCGGCCGCGGCAGCGGTCGGCGTGCTCAGCGTCCTCGCGCCGCGCGCAGGACGCGCCCCACGTCGAGCAGGTGGTGGCTGCCCTCGTGGACGGCGATGACGGCCAGCTCGGCGATCGTCGCCGGCTGTCCCCGGCCGGTGATCGTCGGTAGCCGCCACTCGTGGTCGGCCAGCTCCGACAGCACGGTGGCGAACGTGTCGGCGGCATCGTCGAGGTCGGCTGCGACCGTTTCGCGATCGAGCGTGGGCGACGCCGCCGCGACCTTGCCCTCCCAGTCGACCACGGCCTCCGAGGGGTCGGTGTCGTCCAGCGCACAGCGGACCCGGTCGTCGAAGACACGGAAGATGTCCCGCACGTGCGCGCTGTATTCGATGGCCGACCACACGTCGGCCGAGGGCGCCCGGCGCACGATCTCGTCGAGGTCCTCGCCTGCCAGGCCCCGCGTCAGCGGTGCCCGGTAACGCCGACCGTAGGAACGGATGGCGACGGGCAGGTTACGAGGGCGCAGCTCCGCGGGATCGAAGCCGCATTCATCGCATCGCTCCAAGCCCATGAAGGCTCACCCCCTCCCGGCGTGCGCCGTCTCCACCGGCGCGGCCTCAGGCCTCGTCGCCCACCTCGCGCCGGACTGCGTCCACCAGATGGCCGGGCAGGACGTCGTAGTGATCGTGCCTGGCCCGGAACCGACCGCGCCCGCCGGTCAACGACCGCAGCTCGATGGCGTACCGCTGGATCTCGGAGGTCGGCACCAGGGCGATCACCGTCTGGGTGCCGTCGCCCCGGGCCTCGGTGCCCTGCACGCGCCCGCGCCGGGCGTTGAGGTCGCCCATCACGTCGCCCTGCAGGTCGACCGGCACGGTGACCTCCAGCCGGCTGATCGGCTCGAGGATCACTGCGTCGGCCTGGGCCAGGGCGGCGCGGAACGCGAGTCGACCGGCGACCTTGAACGCCATCTCGGAGCTGTCGACCGAGTGCTCCTTGCCGTCGATGAGGGTGACCTTCACGTCGACGACCGGGTAGCCGTGCACCCCGCCCGACTGCATGGTCTCCTCGACGCCCTTCTGCACCGCCGGGATGTAGCCCCGGGATATGGCGCCCCCCACGATGTGGTTCTCGAACTCGAAGCCCGTGCCCCGGGGCAGGGGCTCGACGTCGATGACGCATACGCCGAACTGCCCGTGACCGCCGGTCTGCTTCTTGTGGCGTCCCTCGACGCCCTTGGCGACCCCGGTGATCGTCTCCCGGTAGGGGACCCGCACCGGCTCGGTGTCGACGTTGGCGCCGAACTTCCGGGTCAGCTTCTCCATGGTGATCTGCAGGTGCGTCTCGCCGGTGCCCTTGAGCAGCGTCTGGTGGGTCTCGTCGATCCGCTCGACCACCAGCGACGGGTCCTCCTCCTGGAGGCGGTGGAGGGCCGGCGCCAGCTTGTCCTCGTCGGCTTGGGTCTTCGGCACGACGGCGACGGCCAGGTTCGGCTCCGGTTGCTCGATCTGCGGCACGACGACCGGCTTGCCGCGGGGGGCCAGCGTGTCACCGGTGATGGTGCCCGCCAGCTTGGCGACCGCGCCGATGTCGCCGGCCACCAGCTCACTGGCCGGCTCCTGTTCCTTGCCCCGCACCGTCAGCAGGCCGTGGAGCCGCTCGTCGGCGCCGGTACGGCTGTTGGTCAGGTGGTCGTCCGGCCGGAGCGTGCCCGACAGGACCTTGAACAGGCTCACCTGGCCCACGTAGGGGTCGGCGATGGTCTTGAACACGATCGCCAAGGGGTCGCCCGACGCCTGGGCCTCGACCTCGACATCGCTGTCTCCGGCCGTGACCGACGTGGGCCGGTCGACCGGCGACGGACCGATCTCCACCAGGAAGTCGGCCAGCCGGTCGACCCCGATCTCGCGCGTGGCCGAGCCGACCACCACCGGGAACACGGTGGCCGACGCGATGCCGTCGTGCAGGGTGCGCTCGAGCTCCTCGACTCCGGGCACGTCACCCTCGAGGTAGCGCTCGAGCATGTCGTCGTCCGCGACGACGATGCCCTCGACGAGGTTGTCGCGGACCTCGTGCTCGCGGGCCTCCATGTCCTCGGGGATCTCCTCGGTGCGGGGGCGGCCGCCTTCGTAGATGTGGGCCGTGTCGGTGAGCAGGTCGGCGATCCCGCGGAAGCTGGCCTCCTCTCCGATCGGCAACTCGAGGGGGGCAATCCCGGCACCCAGCCGATCCCGCAGCTGGTCCAGCGTGGTGTCGAAGCTGGATCGCTCCCGATCGAGCTTGTTCACGAACACCATCCGGGGCAGGCCCAGGTCGGCGGCCATCTTCCACACCACCTCGGTCTGCACCTCGACACCGTCGACCGCGCTCACGACGAAGACCGCGAGGTCGGCCACCCGCAGGGCGGCCGCCACGTCGCCGATGAAGTCGGCGTAGCCGGGGGTGTCGATCAGGTTGATCTTGTGGTCGCGCCACTCGAACGGTGCCAGCGACAGCGACAGGGAGATGCTGCGGCGCTGCTCCTCGGGGTCGTAGTCGGACACCGTGGTGCCGTCCTCGACACGTCCGAGACGGTTGATGGTGCCGGAGCGGTGCAGCAGCGCCTCGGCCAGGCTGGTCTTGCCCGACCCGCCGTGCCCTACGAGTGCGACGTTGCGAATGTGATCGGTCGCATACCGCTTCACCAGGACCCCCTGTGTCCATGAGTCGGCGCCGTGAGGGCGAGGCTAGCGGACCCCCGCAGCGGCACCTCCACGGTGGTCGCGCCGGGCGTGCCCGGGTGGTCGCTGCCAGCGGGCAGCCGGCGTTAGCCTGATCCAGCACGCAGTGGCGCGTGGCGACACGGGAGACACGATGTTCGACGGACGCTGGCGGAGCACCTTCGAGAAGGGCCTGCGACCCATCGGTGCCCAGATCAGGCGCACCGGTCTCACGGCCAACCACCTGACGCTGACCGGCCTGGCCATGGCCACCGCGGCGTCGTTGGTGATCGCGCAGGGTTGGCTCCGGGCCGGGCTGGTGCTGCTCATCCTCACCGCGGTGCCCGACGTGCTCGACGGGGCCGTGGCCAAGGCATCCGGCACCGCCTCGCCGCGGGGGGCGTTCTTCGACTCGGTCATCGACCGCATCAGCGATGCGCTGCTGCTGGGCGGTGTCGCCTGGTACCTGGCATCCACCCAGCCCGGGCGGGTGTCGGTGCTGCCCCTCGCCGTGCTGGCGGCGTCGCTGCTGATCTCCTACGAGCGGGCCAAGGCCGAGTCCCTGGGCTTCGACGCCCGCGGCGGCCTCATGGAGCGGGCCGAGCGGCTCATCCTGCTCGGCTTCGGCCTGCTGTTCGAGTCTCTCCTGGTGCCGGTGCTGTGGGTGATGCTGGCGCTGACGTTGATCACCGCCGGCCAGCGGTTCGAGCGGGTGTGGCGCCAGGCGTCGGCCCCGCAGGTGCAGCCGCTGGCCGTGCGTTGGCGGGCTCGCCGGGTAGCCCGTTCGACCCAGCGAACCTGGCGCCGTCAGGCCGTCGGCCACCGCCGTCGTCGCTGATCGGGCATCGGCCGACCAACGGGATCCGCTCACGCGTCCACCTCCCTCGCCGTGATGGATGTTGTCACCCCCGCATATCGAGGTGCCTTCGCGATCGCCCAGGTCCTGCCGGGCTCGATGATCGACGTCCTGGCGCCGGGCGTGGCGGGATTGGCGGCGTTGCGGCCGGGTGACCAGCGCGCCATGGTCGAGCGTCACCAGCGCCGCGTCGACCCCGGCCTCGAAGGCGCGGAGCTGCAACGGCGTGTGCGAGAGGTGTTCCGTTCCTACGGCCGTTACTACGGCGAGTCGTTCCGCCTTCCGACCGTCGGCGCCGAAGAGCTCGACCGGGGCCTCACCCGCGAGGGCTTCGAGCACGTCGAGGAGTCGCTGGCGCGCGGCGTCGGTCCCATGCTCGTGCTGCCGCACCTCGGGAGCTGGGAGTGGTGCGCCTACTGGCTCACGCGGGTCCAGAAGGTGCCGGTGACGGCGGTCGTCGAGCGGCTGGAACCGCCCGCCCTGTTCGACTGGTTCGTCGAGTTCCGCGAGCGCATCGGCATGGAGATCGTGCCCCTCGGACCCGACGCCGGTCGCTCGATCGTCACGGCGATCAAGCAGGCGCACGTGATCGCCCTGGTGTGCGATCGTGACATCGGTGGCGGCGGCGCAGAGGTTACGTTCTTCGGGGAGACGACGACCCTGCCGTCCGGCCCCGCCGTGCTGGCCCTCCGGACGGGCGCCCCGCTGATCCCCGCAGGCATCTACGACCAGGGTGGGGGACACCACCATGCGATCATGCGCCCGCCCATCCCGGCCGAGCGCCGGGGATCCTTCCGTGACGACGTGGCCCGCATCACCCAGGCCATGGCCGACGAGCTCGAGGGTCTGATCCGCCGCGCGCCGCAGCAATGGCACCTCCTCCAGCCGAACTGGCCCAGCGACCGCACCGCCGCACGCAGGGTCAAGCTGTGACGACGGTCCAGCGTCGGCATGCGGCCGACTCCCAGGGTCCGATGGCGTGGGTCCGCGACCGACCCGTAACGTTCTCGACGTGCGCATAGGGCTCGTCTGCCCCTACAGCCTCACGGTGCCGGGA